>JANLTD010000027.1:0-4483 GCA_031362765.1 Acidobacteriota bacterium
GCCGACCACAGCGCGTTCGTTGGCATCGTTGAGATCGCCGTTGGTGTCGGTTCCGTCTTCGATCAAACCCGTGTAAGGAAAACCGCTGCGCGATACGACAATGCCGCTGATCGTAAAGCCGTAACCCAAATCAACCAAACCGCTGAGGTTCAGATTGTGACGCACATCTTGTTTCGAAGGTCCGTTCTCCGCTTGCAGATTGAACGGGTTAAGCGTTGTTTGACGCGAAAAATTACGCTCGTTCGAATCGTCGTCGCGGTTTTTGGCAAACGTGTAATTGGCTTCAAATTGAAATCGCTGCGCGAACCGGCGGCGGAATGAAAGTGTCAGCGCATCATACGTTGAATGCGCCGAAGACTCATTGATCTCAAGCTGAGAAATCGTCGTGTTCGGGCGCGTTGTCGAAAATATCGGAAAACCGCTCGCCTGCAAAACCGGCGGAAACAGATTGCGGTCAACCCGGCGCTGTAAATTATAGGTCGAATTGTGAATATAGCCGGCGGTGAAAACATAGTCTCTGCCGATCTTCTGTTCTAACGTCGCCGAGGTTTGGAATGAACGCGGATTTTTGAAATTCGCATCAAACCCGAAAACCCGCGGCTTGACGATAAACGCTGTTTGAATCGCAGTCAGACGATTCGGGTAAATCACAATTGCATTCGGTCCGCGCAGCCGGCAACCGGCCAAATCGACGACGATCGAATTGCGGCACGCGGTCGTTTCGGCGATCTCGATCTCCTGCGTGGTCAAACCGTTATCGGTGGACACCCGCTGCATCAGATTGGCGGGCGTTCGGGCCGTAAAAAGCCCGGCGGAAAGTCTGATGACTGTGTTGCTTTTGCCGCCGACGTCATACGCCAAACCGAGCCGCGGCTGAAACTGTTTCGCATCATTCGGGATTCGCGCGGTTTGCGAAAAGGCCGGATTCGGATTTTTCGGCTGCGGATTATATTGTCCTTCCCAACGAATACCGGCGTTGATCGCGAGCTGCTGCGAAACTTTGATCTTATCCTGCACAAACAGCGCAAATTCCTTTTGTGTTCCGCGATAGAGAAGATCCGCCGGATTATTACTGGTCGGAAAGGTCTGCCGGAATCGTCGCGGACGCAAGGCAATAAAATTGTCGAGTCCGGTCGCGATGGTCACGCCGCTGACCGCACGGCTTTCAAAATCGAATCGCGGCTGGGTGTTTGATTCACGCTGCTGGCGAACCTTGTTGACGTTGATGTCAATACCGAAACGAAGATTGTTTTTGCCGGTGTCGTAACTGAAGTTATCGGTGACCTGAAAGCGCGTCGTCTCAAAAAGTCTTGGACGCGAACGGTCGCCGCCAAGCGTTCCAAAACCCGCCACGACCGCTTGTCCGTTGGTCGAATTCGGTTCTTCGACACGGTTGTCGGTAGCGACCTGCGCACGAATTTCGTTGATCGCCTGCGGACTAATGACCGTCACGAGCGAGCCTTTCAAACCGTTGCTCGAATTGACGCGGGTGTAATTGCTTTCAACCGCCGTATCCTGCCGCGCGGTATCGAAATTGAAATTCTCACCGCGAAATCTCGTGTATGAATATTGAATATTCAGCGTATTCGCCTGATTCAAAACAAAATCGGTGCGTCCGAAAAGCGCGGTCGGATTATTGATGCCACGCTGTTCGCCCTGCAAAGCGGCGATCGCCGGTGTCAGCGCGACGCCGGGAACATTTTGAAATTGGACGACAAAAGGAACGCGCAGATAATTTTGTTCGATTCCGAAGAAAAAGAAAGCGCGGTCTTTTTTGATTGCGCCGCCGACCGAACCGCCGAACTGATTTTGTGAATTGCTGAGATCCTGCCCGAAACCGTCCGGCGAAGTCAGATGTTTGTTGCGGTTGAAATAAAATGCTTCGCCGCGAAAATCATTGGTGCCGCTCTTGGTCACGACATTGACAAAACCGGCGTTGGTTCTGCCGACTTCGGCATTTGCACCCGAACGAACGACCTGAAATTCACGGATCGCGGTTTGCGGAAAGAAAAAGACCTGTTCATTTCCGCCCCGCTGATTGCCTTGCAGCGCATCGTTAAAATCCGCGCCGTCAATCGAGACATTTGAATTGATCGAACGCTGTCCCGAAATGACCAGACCGTTGCGGTCGCCTTCCTGCACAACTGCGGGCGTCAGCGATACAAACTCGGTAAAATTACGTCCGCGAACCGGTAGATCCTGAACCAGCCGCGGCGAGATCAGCGAACCGCTCGCTTGCGATTCCGAGTCGATCGCTTCGTTATCGCCCGTGATGTTGACGAGCGCAGTTGCGCCTTGCGGAGTGAGCACGATGTCAACCGGCGTTGTTTCGCCGACCCGCAGATTGACCTTGACCGGCGTTTCTACAAAACCCGTCGCTTTGACGGTCACTTCATACGATCCGACCGGCAGAACATTCACCGAAAACGCGCCGCCGGCATTGGTCGTCACGGTTCGCGTCAGATTTGTGTCGGTATTTTTGACGATAACGCTCGCGCCTTGAACAACCGCGCCGTTCTGGTCGCGAATCGTGCCTTCGAGCGACGCGCTGCCGTTTTCCGATTGTGCCGAAACACCGGCAATAAAAACCGCTCCGATTGTCAAAACCAGAGCGGTAAGTTGGATTATCCCGTTTAATTTAAGATGGCGATTAAGCCCGTTGATTATAGATTTCATTAAAAAAGTTTTCTCCTCAAAGACTTCAAAATTCTGTTCCGCCGGTTTGAAACTTAAAGATCGGCTGAAAACGAACCTTTTGACAAACATCTGATTCCGGGGTCATTGGTTGACCGGGATCTTTCAAATTTTTATCAGTGCGTAAGTTACGGAGAATAAAACAAAATTATTAACGCAACATTAAGCAAATGTGAACAAAACGTTAATTAACTGATTATTGCGGGCGCGAAGAAGGACGACACGACAAAACGTTTTGTAAAAATCCTTGCGCTTTGTTATTAATTGGCCGTGCTTTTTGTTTGAGATCCGGAGCTTTGCAGAAGAATTCAAACAGTTTGAGGTATCGCTTGAAAGTCAAGACAAATCGCAGGAATATCCAAACGGATATTAAACTCGCCGCCGGATTTTAATTGAATTGCACTTAACACAGAGTTTCAATCTTTTCTAAGGCGAAATCGGACATATTTCTTCAACCGCGCACGATAAAATCGTGCACGAGATTTTTTTGTAGAACCAATACTGACAATTTTCCGCTAACACTTGTTGACATCAAACTACAGACTTTGTATTCTCCGTACTAAGAAATATATTGAAGGTTAAACTATCACAACTCGCAAACATAAAAACAGGAATCTTCGCAAAACCGGAACCTGACGGCGACGCGGTGTATTTACAGGCAAAGCATTTCAATGAGTTTGGCGAACTGGTCTCGGTTCTTCACGCTGATCTGAAGTCGAGCGGCTTGACTGAAAAGCATCTGCTAACGCATGGCGACGTATTGTTTGCGGCAAAGGGTTCGAAGAATTTTGCGGCAGTTTACGACCATGATTTTCCGGCGGTCGCCTCGACGACTTTTCTTGTTGTGCGAATCCGGGAGTCAAAGGTGCTTCCCGGTTATCTCGTTTGGTTTCTGAACAGTTCGGCGGCGCAATTTGAACTAAAACGAAATGCGCTCGGCTCCGCAATGGTCTCGATTTCGAAAGCGGTGCTTGAGGATTTGGAAATCACCATTCCGTCCATTGAAAAGCAAAAACAAATATTGGAAATTTCGCGGCTAAGCAAGGCTGAATTCGACCTGCGGCTAAAAATTGCCGAGCTCGGGCAGCTTCGGATACAACAGGCAATAATAAAAGCGATCTAATAACAAAATGGCTAAAATCACTCAGAAAGACATTAACGATGCAGTTTGGAAAGCCTGCGACACCTTTCGCGGAAGTATTGATCCGAGCATCTACAAAGACTATGTGCTGACGATACTTTTTATCAAGTATCTGAGCGACGTGCACGACGACAAATTTGAAACCTATCAGGCGAAATACGGCGGCGACAGTGAACGGGCGCTTCGCGCGATGCATCACGAACGATTTGTCGTGCCCGAAAACAGCCACTTCCGTTATTTGTTTGATCACCGAAATGAAACCAATATCGGCGAGCTGATCGATATCGGTTTGGCCGATCTGGTGGAGGCGAACCGCGAAAAACTCTATAGCGAAGACGGTGCCGGTATTTTCCAAAACATCAGTTTCAACAGCAGCGTGCTCGGCGATACAAAGGACAAGAATACGCGGCTCAAAAATCTGTTGCTTGATTTCAATAAGGATACGCTCGACCTCCGACCGTCGCATCTCGCGGGCACTGACATCATCGGCGGCGCATATATGTATTTGATTGAAAACTTCGCGAGCGACGCCGGCAAAAAAGCGGGCGAGTTTTTTACCCCGAAAGAAGTTTCGACACTGATTGCCAAACTGACAAAATCAAAACCCGGTTCGCGGATCTGTGACCCGACGTGCGGCTCGGCCTCGCT
>JANLTD010000502.1:0-3411 GCA_031362765.1 Acidobacteriota bacterium
CCTTTCTTCCCTTTGCGTTTAGTGCCTTCGTTTTTCGGTTAATCAGGTAACGGGTAAACCTTTTTGGGGGTTGGAGCCGTTCCGGGTTTGGACACCGGCCGAACATAACCGCGCGGCGTATTCCATGGTTTCGGAGTCGTATCGCCCGGAGGTGTTTTCGGTGTATTCGTCGGATCGGTTGTATCAGTCGGTGCAACTGTAGTTGTTCCGTCTTTATTGATTCGCGGACTTGAGCCCGGCACATTACCGACTTTTTTGCCTTCCTGATCGGCTTTTTCAAGCAATTCCTTTTCATCGCGTTTCATAGCTTCGCTAGCCCGCCTTACTTCGGCCGGCATCTCCGGTGCATTAGGAAATGTATCACGCGGTTTATCTTTCATAAACGGAACCATAAAAGCATTGAAATAGGGTACGGCTCCGTGTCCGCCCGTCATACTGTTGCCGAGGTTGGTTTTCTTTTCCGGATTTCCCATCCAAATACCGGTAACGTAGGTCGGCGTATAACCGAGAAACCAAACATCGGTGTGATCATTGACCGTTCCGGTTTTTCCTGCCAATTGCTGTCCGCCCGCGCTTGCACCGGACGCGGTTCCGCCGCCGGAGGTAACGCCGCGCATCATTTCAACCATGGTCAGCGCGACATATTCGCTCGTTACTTTGAAAGATTTCTTGTCCCATTCCTCCAAAAGACTTCCGTCGCGGCTCATTACTTTACGAATAAGGTGCGGCTGGACGCGGATGCCTTTGTTCGGAAATGTCGAATAAGCCGAAACCATTTCCAGCAACGAGGCTTCGGATGCGCCGAGTGCCGACGGCAGGCTCGGTGCCATTGGGTTAGTGATACCAAACCTACGAACCATTTGTGCGCCCGTTTGAATTCCGACTTGTTCGAGCAGATGGACAGCCGCCAGATTGTAAGATTTTGCAAGCGCAATCTTCATCGGAACGTTCGGATGAGTGGTTGAACCGTCGTAATTATGAGGTTGCCAGCCGCCTCGTTTGATCGGTGCACCGCTGACGGTTGACTCGGGCGTCAGTCCGTTTTCAACCGCGGCGGTGTAGATATAAGGTTTATAAGCAGAACCTGTCTGCCGTAATCCTTGAGTTGCATTGTTGAATTTACTGGTCGCAAAATCGTAACCGCCAACCATTGCCACGATCTCGCCATTATGCGAATTAATACAAACAATGCTGGCTTGAACTTCCGGTACCTGGGCAAGTTCGACCTGCAAAGTTTGTTTATCGTCATTCGCCTCTTTTACCAAAAATTCGCACAAAAATCCTTCCTTGAATTCATCTTTCGGCCGTTTGCCGCTTCGGCCCATATTTTTGGCAGTGAGAACAGCCGTAAATTTACCGAATCTAACGGTCGCCTCGTCCTTGACCTTGTCCACTTTTGTTACTAAGCCTTTGATATATTCGCCTTTATCATATTCGTCGCCAAACCAATCGGGATGTTTGTAGGTATTGAGTTTACGCTGAATTTCTTTGGTATCGGTCAATGGCTGTTCGGTTTCGTCAACCAAAATGTCTTGATAGTCGGAACGCCATTTTTGGCTTCTATCATAGCTTCGCAAACCTTCGCGAACGGCTTTGGTCGCCAGTTTTTGAGCGTTGATATCGACGGTTGTATAAACTTTTAAGCCGCCCTGGGCAACGCGTGTCGTGTATTTGTCTTCGAGATATTTGCGGATCTCTTCAACCGGATAATCCCAGGCGGTTGATTTCGGCTGAGATTGGTAATAAGCAGTCGGAGCAAGATCGATTTCTTTCGATTTGGCCGTGTTTATTTGAGCTTGCGAATACTTTTCAGGAAAATATTTACCCATTTGATCGAGTACAATATTTCGACGCTCTTTGGCCTTTTCTATGTTACGGGTCGGTGAATATTCGGGGGACTTCGGAACCGCCGCCAAAAGTGCGGCTTCTTCCAAGGTTAGATCTTTCAAAGATTTCCCGAAATAGGTTCGCGATCCGGCTTCAAAACCATACGAACCCGCGCCTAAGAATACGTAATTCATATACATCTCGAGAATCTGGCGTTTTGTGTAGAAACGTTCGATCTGCAGCGCAACCATCCATTCGTTGACTTTACGTGTATATGTTTGGTCTTTGTAAAGAAAAAGATTTTTGGCAAGCTGTTGTGTGATGGTCGAGGCACCTTCCATTTTGCCGGTCGTAAAATTTTTGACAACCGCCCCGACGATCCGATACGGATCAATTCCGATATGATTATAAAAACGATAATCTTCCACCGCGATCAACGCATCTTCGACATTTTGAGGAATGTCGGACTCCTTGATCGGAATGCGCTTTTCAATCGCAAATTCCGCTAGAATCGTTTCGCCGTCACTCGCATAAATCGTTGTTACCTGTGGTGGACGATAGGTTGCGAGGGCGGACACTTCGACCGAATACCGCGAATTATTGAGGTAATACGAAGCTAAAACTCCAGTCAAACCACCTGCCGCAAGTGCCAATGCCAACGCGGTCGGAAACCACAAATATTTCCAAACCCCGCGTCTTTTCGATTCAACCGATTTGATTTCTTTTTCAACAATTTCTCTCTCTCTTGCCATAACTAACCTCTAATTCAGTTTCAAGTTCCGAGTTTCAGGTTTCAAGTTAAAAGAGTTCAGATAAACTTGGAACTTTTGGAACCTGGAACTTGGAACTTACTTAATTTACAAATCTTCGCATTTTTACGCTGATCACAAAACCGATCGCGATAAAAGTTGATAGAATCGCCGAAAGTCCCGCGCTCATCAGCGGCAGCGGGACGCCGATAACCGGCAAAAACCCCAAAACCATTCCAACATTCATAAAGATCTGGAACGTCATTCCGCCCGCGATCGCCATAATTACAAGCATACCTTGTCGGTCAGGTGATTCGCGAGCCCCTGCCACGAGTCGTGACAATAGAATTGCATATGCCAAAAGCAGCGAAATACAACCGAGAAAACCGGTGTTTTCCGCCGTTACCGCAAAGATAAAATCACTATGCGGTTCGGGCAAAAATTTAAGTTTGGCCTGCGACGTTTCGGTATCGCCTTTGATCCCGGTCAAACCGCCTTTACCAACCGTGATCATTGATTGAATTGTGTGATACGCAAAGCCTCGCGGGTCGGCATTTTCGGGATTAAGAATTACCTCGATGCGCTCACGCTGATAGCCTTTTATCTTTCCGGACTCGACTCCGGCCCAATAGGCAACCGGCAGCAAAATCATGCCCGCCACAATCGTTAAAATAACATATCTGATCTTAATTCCCGAAAGAAAGAAAACGACTGCGAGAATCGGAAAATAAGTAATTGACTGACCGGCATCTGGTTCGAGCATGATCAAACCGACCGGCGCGGCTAAAATCGCACAGCCGATAACAAATTCCTTAAACTTCAAAGTCCCGCTTTT
>JANLTD010000046.1:0-5577 GCA_031362765.1 Acidobacteriota bacterium
CCGCAACTTCGAGCAGAAAGAATTCGCCCGTTGCCGCCGACTGCAGAAATTCGGCATGCGCAACGCCTTGTTTGTACTCAAAACCCTCGATCAGCTGTTGGTTTAGTTTTTCTAACTCTTTTCGCTCTTTGGACTTATACGGCACGGTAAAGGTCGTAAAAACACCGCCGTGATGCGAAACGCTGAACGGCGGCGTGCCGTATTCGCTGACGCCGAAGGCGACGATCTTACCATCCGCGACAACCGAATCAACGTGAAAGACCTTGCCCTCGATAAAGCGTTCGATCAGAAATTGCGACGGATGATCGCGCCACGTGTTGCGGTTGTCTAGATCGGTAAAGACATCCCAAACCTGTTCGGCTGTTTCGCATTTGCGGATGCCGAACGCCGAAACTTCCGTTCTCGGTTTGACGATCCACGGCCCGGTCGTCGTTTCCAAATATTCGCTAATGCCCTTTAAGTTGAAAACGCCGACAAATTCCGGACACGGAATGCCGAGTTTTACCGCCAGATTCCGCATCCGCAATTTATCGCGAAACCTGAGCGCAAAAGAATTACTGACGCCTTCCATTTGCAGATGTTCGCGCGCTTTTGCCGCGGTCAGAACATCGAACTCGTCCAGACCGACGATCCGATCGATCGGCTGATGTCCCGCAAGGTTAGCAATGACCCGCACATACTCTTCGGGCGACGCGTGGCCGACAACCGTCTTGACTTCGTTAATGCTCGTCCATGCCCACGGATAATCAAGCAAATCCTGACGCGTGACGAGCGTCACGTGCCAACCGGCGTTCTGACATTCTTCCAGGAATTCGTTTCCTTTGTGTTCACTGGCAATCACGACAATATATTTCTGCATATTTGTTTAGTAAAAAATGGAAAATAAAGTACTCCATTTCAATTTGAACTGGTCAGAACCGCCCGCGCCTAGGTGGCGGGTTTCTTTTCACGATTATTGTATATTCCGCCAAAACCCATCACTTAGGCACAGTTGGTTCTGACTTGTCCACACCTAAGTGGGTCACTTTATTTAACATCTGTTACTTAGATTTCAGATTTTCATTTTGGAATTTGAAATATGAAATTCGGAATTTTCTTTTGTGCTAAAATAATGGCACAATTTAATTGTAAAAATAACGAAAATTATTTGTTTTGACACTACCAAAAACGAGTGATAACTTGCAAATTCGGCTAGTTTTTTTTTAATGGAGAATTAATTTATGGGTGATGTAAACCTGATTGACCTGGTTTCAAATTTGATTATTTATATGGTCGTTCTGCTGCTGGCGATTTCCGCACACGAAGCCGCGCACGCCTGGGTTTCATACAAATACGGCGACGACACGGCCTTTAAGCTCGGGCGCGTGACGCTCAATCCGGTTGCTCACACCGACCCCGTCGGAACTCTGCTTTTGCCGATCATCAGTTTCATTTTCGGCGCGGTCGGCGGCGCGCTCGGCTCAATTCCGCTCATCGGATGGGGAAAACCGACACCGGTTAATCCGAATAAATGGGCAAAATATAAACAGGCGAACGTGATGGTTTCGATCGCCGGAATTTTGGCAAACATATTGCTTGCGGTTATCGGGTTCACTATTTTCAAAGTTTTGTTATCTTACGGAGTTTTTACTGCTGCTAATACTGAAGAAGGCTTTGGCAAAATTTTGGTGACATTGCTTGGCAATATGATTTTCCTTAATGTCTCGCTGGCAATTTTCAATCTTCTGCCGTTTCCGCCGCTTGACGGCAGCAAGGTTTTATCAACTTTTCTGCCCGCGAGCTTTCAGCCGTTCTTCGATCTGATGGAGCAATTCGGGTTTATTATCTTGATGGCATTGATTTATTTCGGAGTGGTTAGTGTGATCATGAGCCCTGTTTTCCGGCTTGTTCGATATCTTTTGGTGACACCTTGGTTTTAACGCATCCTTCGATAAGATTTCAGATTCCAAATTCCACATTAAGAATCTGAAATCTGAAATTTTACTAATCATGAAAAAACGCATTTTCAGCGGCGCACAGCCGACCGGAGAGCTTCATCTCGGCAATTATCTCGGTGCGCTCAAAAATTGGGTAAATCTGCAAAGTGAATACGAAAGTTTCTTTTGCATCGTCAATTTGCACGCCATCACGCTGCCGCAAAACCCGCAAGTTTTACGGCAAAAAACCCTTGATCTGGCGCGGATCTATCTTGCTTCGGGCATTGATCCCGAAACTTCGACCGTTTTTATTCAATCGGATGTCAGCGAACACGCCGAACTCGCGTGGATTTTGTCGTGTATCGCCAGAATGGGCGAACTCGAACGAATGACGCAGTTCAAAGACAAGGGCAAAGGCAACCGCGAACGCGCCGGAGTCGGACTTTTCACATATCCGATCCTGATGGCTTCGGACATTTTGCTTTATCAGTCGCATCTGGTGCCGGTAGGCCGTGACCAGAAACAGCATTTGGAATTATCGCGCGATCTGGCGATCAGATTCAACCGCGATTTCGGCGAGACGTTTGTCGTTCCCGAACCGTTTATTCCGCCGGTCGGCGCAAATATCTTGTCATTGCAAGACCCTTCGAAAAAGATGTCGAAATCCGACGACAACGCGGCGGGCGCGATCTTTCTGCTCGATGACGCGGACACGATCGTGAAGAAATTCAAAAAAGCCGTCACCGATTCGGGCACTGAAATCACTTTTGACGAGACACGCCCGGCGATCAAAAACCTGTTGACGATCTATCAACTGATGACCGGCAAAACTGCTCAAACGTGCGAGGCAAATTTCGTCGGAAAAGGTTACGGACATCTCAAAACCGAAATCGCCGAAGCAGTTATCGAATTTCTGCGTCCGTTTCAGGAAAAAGCGAAATCTTTTGAAGACGCTGACCTGATCAAGATCCTGAGCAGCGGCGCGGAAAAGGCGCGTCTCATTGCGCGGGAAACTTTACGGGACGTTTACGCGAAAATGGGCATCGTCGGCGCGGTGAATTAAGTAAAGCTTTCTCAAAACCGGCGCAGAAAAAGCGAAAGAAGCTGCGAGCGAAACATTGAAAGATGGTAACTGTTTAGGTCATCATTTAGCCGTTGAAAACGGCGAAATATTTGTAGCCCACAATGCTAATTGTGGGTGTCAAGATTAATAAATTTGGAGTTTCGAAGATAACGGCATACTGATTTATGCCGCCGTTTTCAACGGCTCATATTTGGGTTGCTAATTTTCCCCATAGTTGCACTATGGGCTACAAATATATCGCTGTCTTCAACAGCTAAAAACAAAAACGATAAATATTTTTACATTAACATTACCAGACCTAAACAATTACGAAAGATGTTTATAAAAAATGGTGATTAGCCTCAATGAAAGTCAAAGAGATCATAAAATTAATTGAACAAGATGGTTGGAACTTGAATCGAACGAGAGGAAGTCATCGCCAATATAAACATCCGACCAAAAGCGGAACAGTCACAATTGCAGGACATCCGAAAGATGATCTCCACCCGAAAACAGAAAATAGCATTTTGAAGCAAGCTGGATTAAAATAGATTTTGAGGTTTCAAGAGATGAATAATAAATTTTTAGTTGTGATCGAGAAAGGCGAAAATAATTATTCGGCTTATTCTCCCGATGTTTTGGGTTGTGTGACAACCGGAAAAACCATTGAGGAAACTATTTCAAATATGAAAGAGGCGTTGGAATTTCACATCGAACGAATGTTGGAAGACGGCGAATCTTTTCCAAGTCCAAAAACTCTGAATTACTATATCGAAAACACCGATGAAATCTCCAGCGATGACATTCTTACACACGTTGAAATTGAACTTCCGGAAATGGCTTTGGCATAGATAAATACTAAGCGAAAAAATGTTGAGAAGTAACCGGCGAAACTTTTTCATATCTGGAAATCGGCAACAAAAAGCAACAGTCTGGTGATAGATTAATGAAAACCAATCAATTAACAAAAGGTGAAAAACGTCGTGTAATGTATGTCGAAAATAAAGACGGTGAAATTGACGGCATTGATGCAAGAATTGGTTGGGTAACATTCTCAAAATCCGGGCGGAGTGTTTACTACCGAGGCAAAATACTTAAGCGTGCACAACGCGGCGGCATACGAGGGAATCACTTCGATGAAAAAACTGGTGAGGAATATTGGATTTCCGGTATTAAGAAACGCGGTTCTAACGGACACTGGGCTGAGTCATCCATTATTACAGTTGATGAAGATGCATTAGAAGAATATAAGAGAATATTAAATGCATAATGTTTTTAAGATGGAAATCGAAAGTGCGGGTGATTGCGCGTGAAACCTTAAGTGAGGTCACGCAAAATGGGCATCGTCGGCGCGGCAGATTGAATGTTGCCAATATTTTTATAAAAACTGTTAAATTCGCCAGCCGGACAAACGGCAAAAGTCGAGAGGGCAGAATTACAACAAAATCGTAAAACCTTCCTGTTCAAAATGATGGTCATGCGTGAGAATTTCCGTAATGCCGAGGTTGCGACAGACGTTCATTGAAATACAATCAGTCAAACTGTAGCCTTTGTCGAAGCGCGATTCGTAGAGTTCGAGGGCTTCGAGAAAGGCTGTTTCACTTCGCGGAATTACTTTGACGCGCACATCAAGCAAAATTTCGCGGACAAAAGCCGAAACTTTCATCCGCATATATTCGCCGTGTTCGGCATAAAAATTCAGAAATTCCGTCAGAATATCTTCGGTTGTCAGTAAATCGTCATTTCTTGTCGCCGTTTCAACTTCAACTGATTTTTGATGCCATTGATCTTTCGGATTGACAATCGCGACGAGGTGTAGTGTATCAACAAAAAGCTCGTTCATTTTTTCGGTGCGCCGTAAAGATAATGGTCGAGATTGAGAGAAGCGTCAGTCGGAATTTTATCGAGTTCTTCTTCGGGAATATCCTTTAGATGTTCCCGCCACATTTCCCAAAGCGTCTTTCTCGGCGGTTCAAGATTTTCGACAAACTCCAAAACCTTTTCTTTTTGTTCAGCCGACAAAACTTTAACTTTTCCGACAATTTTTTCGGTAATATCGGTTTGCATAAATTTCACCTCGCCTGAATCTTAACATAAATTATCCAAAATTCATCAAGTTCGCAATTTATTTTTCACGGCCATTATTGAAGTAAATCTGGCGAAAGGCGCGCAAAATTGGTATTCGATTTCGAGGAGTCAATAAACCGTTCGACCATCTTTGATTCTTCTGCTTTGCCGGTGATCGGGGCAAATCTGAACTGCGTTTTGTCTTTACCGATCTTGAGATAAACCTTAAAAATCGTGTGCTTTTTCCAGGTCAGGTTTGATTCCGTGTCGAGCTTGATTTTCTCAATATTGACCGTCGAAGTTTCAAACGTATGACGATTGTCGTCGGATTCAAAACGGATGCTTTCGGGCGAAATATAGAGCGAACCCGTGCAGCGTCCAGAAAAACCGCCGGTGTCGTCGTGATAGACGCGAAAAACCGCGCTGCCGCCGTTGGCAATTGATTGCCGCATCAATTTTTCGGCCTGCGCCGCGTTATTCAAACCGTAAAGATTGACAAACCCGAGCATTTGATAGGCTTTCGGATTTTTC
>JANLTD010000060.1:0-2663 GCA_031362765.1 Acidobacteriota bacterium
CCCGGTTGGCGCGTGTTCCATCGTTTGTGAATCCAGAGCCACTGTTCCGGATAACGGCGAACGTATTTTTCGACTGTTGAAGTGATTTTTTGCGTCAGTTCGCGGATGTTTTCTGGCGAATTGTCGCCTTCCGAGTATTCAATCGGCGGTTCGAGATAAACGACGTATTTCTTTTTCGATTCTTCCCAGACGGCGAAGGCGGGAAGCACGACCGCATCGGTTTTGATAGCCAATTTGGCGATACTCGTTGTGGTTGAAGCCGGCACACCGAAAAAATCTACGAACACGCCTTCTTTTTCCTGAACGTTGAGATCCGCCAGAATACCGAGAAGCTGGCCGTTTTCGAGTACGCGAAACATCGTCCGCGCCGATTTTGTTTTATCTAAAGTGACTGAGCCGAAACGGGTTCGCATTTTATCCACAAAGTTTTCCACAAGCGGATTATCAATGCGGCGCACAAGAATATTCATTTCGTAACCAAATGCCGGCGGAAGAAGGTTAAAAACTTCCCAGCTGCCGAAATGTCCCGTGAAAAACAAAATTCCGCGACCTGTTTTATGCGCCTTGTCAAAATGTTCTTTGCCGACAACGTCGATCAGATCGCGAATGTCTTCGTGTTTGAATTTTCTGAAATGCGAAACAAAACCGAGATGTCTGCCCAATGATTCAAATGTGCCGTGAACTATTCGCTCTTTTTCTTGGCGGGACAATTCCGGTAAAGCAATTTCCAAATTACGATGCGCGGTTTTTTGTAGTTTTGGAAATTGTTTTGCAAGGAATTTACCGGCAGTTTTGCCGAATCTCATTGAAGTTTCGAGCGGCAGCGCACCGATCGCGCCCAAAAGCGCACGCACGGCGAGAAGTTGGGATCTGTTTTTTAGGTTACTTTTTTTTTTCGGCATTAAAAATCAGGGATAGACATTATTGAAAATAAAATAGAAAAGAAATTCTGCGTGCGAAAAAAACACTAAACTCAAAACAAAACAAAAACACTTTCAGATGGTTTTTTTTCGTCTGTTTCGTAGGCAAATCTTTCTTATTTCCGATAAGCTCTATTGCAAAAAATTATAGCCGGAAGAACCAAGAAATCCCAAATCCGCAATCCAAAATCCCAAATTGAACTAGCTCCAATGAAAGATCTTGCGCGTGATCGGCAAAAGACGATGATTCGCAACGGTTTGTCTGAAAAAATCTTCGTGTTCTTGTTCGGTCACCGACATTTCAATCATTTCTTCGGCGCATTCGGGCATTTCCAATTCGCGCGCAAATTCAGCCGCCGCGACATATTCCTGCACATTTTGGCTTTCAAGGCGGCCCGCGAAATACATCGGAAAAAACCAGCCCGAAACGTAACACGCCGTGCCGATCGTTTTGCCGATCGTCCAAAAGATCTTTTCGCGCCGATCATTCGGCTTTGCGCCTAATTTTTCGAGCCATTTCCGCACATTCGCGCGATGCGCCCATTCTTCCGCTTCGATTTTTTTAATGTGCGTTTTTTCCGCCGATTCACGCAAAGATCTCCAATGCCCGCGATAAGCAAAAGCCGCCGCCAATTCGCCCGCGTGAGCATTTTGCAGAATACGGATCAGATTTTGGCGGGTATTACTCATTAACCTGCAACCTATTCGACGCGATCATAAACCGTATCGCGCTCGACGGTCGTAATTACCAAATTTCAGTTAAATCAAGTTCAAATTCTTTCAAAAGCGGTTCTCCTGAAACTCTGGCTGGATTTTCCAAAACTTCGACTTCGGCATTCGGACGATAAATAAAGACTTGTTTAGTTTTTGAATGAATCAGCCAGCCGAGCTGCGCTCCGTTTTCGATATATTCAAGCATCTTTTCCTGCGTTTCGGTCAAACTATCCGATGGTGAAGTCATCTCGACAACAAAATCAGGACAAAGCGGAAGGGATTTTTCGAGAGCTTCTTTCGGTAATGTTTCCAAACGCGATTTCAAAATCCACGAAGAATCAGGCGAACGAGTTGCGCCGTTTGGCAAAATGAATCCGCCGTTTGAATCTGCCACCTTTCCGCTTTTATTTTTTTTAGCCCAAAGTCTGAGTTGTAGATTTAATTCTGAATTTCTATCGCTTGTTTCAAAGCCTGTCGGCGGCATAATGATAATTTCTCCTTCTTTGGTGAGTTCGGCATTTAATTTTGGATTTTTACTGCAAAACTCCCAAAATTCTTCCGGAGTCATTTGTCGCGGCTCGTCTTCAAATTCTATTTTGAAATGAATTACGCCTGCCCGACTCGGAACAAGGATTTGATTGTAATTATTTTCTAAAACCGTTTGCATAATTTTACCTCAAACTGCTGCGCGTTCGACGCGATTATAAACCGTATCGCGCTCGACCGCTTCAAAACCGGCGTTTTCGATCATCGTAATAAGCTCGGCTTTCGTCATTTTCTGTTCGCCGCCCTCTTCGACCGAATAGGCGTGCGTCAGTTCGCCGCCGTCGGTGATCGTGCCGTCAACGTCGTTCGCGCCGAAATGAAGCGCGGTTTGTGTTGTCGCTTTCCCGAGCATCACCCAATACGCTTTGATATGGTCGAAATTGTCGAGCATCAGACGCGAAACGGCGATGGTTTTCAGATTATCTATCGCGTCAGGTCCGGGAAGACTTGAGAGCGCGGTTCCCGCCGGATAAAACGCGAGCG
>JANLTD010000061.1:0-6369 GCA_031362765.1 Acidobacteriota bacterium
AATCTGTTTTCGGCGGCTTTCATCACATCGCCTTTGATTTCCTTCATCTCGCCGCGTGATTTCATGCCGAAACCGAGCGGTTTTTCGTATTTTTTGAAATTTTCCGAGCCTAAATTTGAAGTCATAATGACGATTGCGTCCGAAAGATAAACTTTCTTACCGCGTCCGTCGGTCAGCCAGCCTTCGTCGAAGGCTTGCAGGAATATGTTCATCAAATACGGATTCGCTTTTTCGACTTCATCAAGCAGCAAAACGGTGTATGGATTTTCCCTTAATTGTTCGGTCAAAATTCCGCCGCGCTCACTACCGACGATCCCACGCGGCATTCCGATCAGTTTTTCGATGCCGACCGTGCCTTCGCCGTATTCAGACATATCGATCCGAACCATTTTTTCTTCATCGCCGAACATAAATTCAGCGACAGCTTTCGCCAATTCGGTTTTGCCGACACCGGTCGGACCGAGGAAAAGCAGAACGCCGTCGGGCGCGTAATGGTTTTCTTTCAAGGGGCCTTTGTTAAGGCGCAATCTTTCGGCAACGGCGCGAACCGCGTCTTTTTGTCCGATCACACGATTGGCAAGGTCAACTTCCATCACCGAAAAGCGGTCGGAAGTATCGCGGTAGATCATATCTTGCGGAATCCGTGATTCCTGTGAAATGACCTGAATAATATGTTCGGGTCTGACAACCAATGAACCGGGCTCGTTGATCTCGACCTTGACCGAAGCCGTGTCGAGCCATCCGATCGCTTTGTCGGGAAGATGCAGATTGCGAATGTATTTCGGCGACATTTCGAGGGCCGTGTTGATGGCTTCGTCGGAGATCGTGACCGAATAATTTTTCTCAAGCCGCGGACGTAAACCGAGAAGAATTTCGCGTGTTTCGGCAATCGTCGGTTCATCAACTTTGACCAGCCTGAAACGCCGCGAAAGAGCTTCGTCTTCGCCGATATATTCTTTGTATTCAGTGGTTGTCGTCGCGCCGATGATCCGCAGTTCGCCTCTGGCAAGCGAAGATTTGAACATATTTGCCGCGTCCGAAGATGTCCCCATCGCCGCGCCCGCGCCAATTATCGTGTGTGCTTCGTCAATGAAAAGAATTAGATTCTCTTTTTCTTTAACTTCGTCAATGATGCCTTTGATTCGTTCTTCAAACATTCCGCGGAGCATCGTGCCGGCGACGAGTCCGCCCATTTGGAGTTGAACGATATGCGCGTCTCTGAGCCGCGCCGGAACTTTTTCGGGTTCGAGTTCGATCAGACGTGCTAAACCCTCGACGACCGCTGTTTTCCCAACGCCCGGTTCACCGACCAGCATCGGCGAATTTGAGCGTTCGCGGTGGCAAAGAATCTCGATCATTTGACGAATTTCCTTTTCGCGGCCGATCGTCGGCGGAATCTTGTCCTGCCGCGCGAGCTTGTTCATCGAAACGCCGAAATGCCGCAGATACGAGGGCAATTCGTATTTTTGGCGAACGCGTTCTTCTTCCTTTTCGCGTTTGTGAATCCGCGTCCGCGCCGTTTGCGCGACCTCATCGGACGGCACTCCCAAATTTTGCAAAACGTCATTTAAGACGCTCCGTTCATCATTTGAAAGAACATAAAAAATATCGCTGGCATCAATTACGCGGCGGCCTTGCGAACGCGCCCGATCCATCGAGCGTTTGAAAAGTTCGGTTGTTTCGGGCGCAATGCGAAAGCCTTTGCCCGTGTGTTGTCTTCCCGATTCCATGCGTTTTTCGATCAGCAATTTGACCGAGCGCGGATCAACCGCCAAATCGCGCATCGTCGAATTAAAAAGATCGGCTTCTTCGTCAGACAGAGCGTGGAGGATATGCTCGATCGAAATATAGTTTTGATCGCGTTTTTTTGATTCATCCAGTGCAATCTCTAAAACACGCCGTCCACTCTCGCTGAATTTGTCTTTGTATGCGTCTATATCTGCCATAAATTTCTCTTAAATAAAACTTAACCTTTGATGCCCAAAAGCAAACCTGTTATGCCTTGAATATCATAGCACTTTGCGGCATCCGGCGGAAAGAGTTTTTGGAAACATTAGTAAAATTAGCCTTTTTACACCTCACAACTGCAACCACATTCAAACTCAATTCCGACCGGCGAAGTCAAATTTTGCGTTCCTTCTTGCCGAAAATGAAATACTTCCATCGTATATGGATTGAAAACAACGAGATCTTTCACACCGTTTGCCAGATAGATCGGCGGTGAAATCTCCAAATCCTTTGCTTCGTAATTTTTACTGATAACTTCGATAACGGCTTCAGGAACCTGTTTAATTGCTTCTTCCTCTTCTACCGGTTCACGGCAAAAAACGGAAATATCAGGACGTTTCAGGGAACCGTCAGGAAATTGAACATATACGTCGGCAACGTCAATACATTCGCAAACAATTCCATTTTTATCTGTTTTTTTGATGGAATCACGGATACGGTCAACTTCTTTTTGATGTTTATAAACAGGCGAGGCTTCCCAAATCGCCAAATTTCCGGCGATTTCTAATTTGATACCCAAATCTTCGGCCTTTAAGAATTGTGGATTCATAAACTTTCTCCTAATTTTCTACTTCCGCCAGCACGAAAATAAAACCATTGCCATTATCTTGGCGTTTGGCGGAAACTTTTGTGAATTTCACGCCGCCAAAAGTGCCTTGATATTTCTCCGACAAAGTTTCTTTCGGGTCTTTAATGACTGCGGAATTGCCAACATCAATCCCGAACGTTTGTTTCAAAGCCTCTTTTGATGTCGGAATCGGTTTGTCCAAAATCACGTTAAAACTCTTCGCTTTACCGCCAAAAAAACGAACCGCCAAGCCTTTCGATTGTCCCGCAATTTTGTAAAGCCGATATTCGCCGCCGTTTTCAACCGATTTTGATTCCGCCGGCTTACCAAACGATTTATCGAGTTCGGCAATTGATTTATTGGCAAGTTTCGGCACGTCATTGACGGCTAAAGTTTGCGCGTTTTTTTCCGCGACCGTTTCAGCTCTTAAAGGCTGAGTCGAATTGTTTGAATTAGGCTGATTCACTGTTTTGGTTTCCGTCGCAGTTTGACAACCGAAAGATGCGAGCAATAAAAAAACAGTAAAAGTCAGACTTAAAATTTTTAACATCTTCAAAATTAGATCAGTTCCAAATAAACAGCGATTTGAGAACCTCTTTTGTGCCTTCCGCGCCGGTCAGTTCCAATAAAACAAAGTCTTCTCCCGCTTCCAAACTTAATTTGAAATTCAAAAACGGACAACATTTTCGCTCCAGATCGATGATTTCGGCTAAATTCTGAAGAATTGATCCGGCGAGCGGAAAACGAAAAACAAACCCGTCAGACAATTCCGCCGAATCAATCAGTGATTCGGCGGCTTTATCGAGATAGTTCTTGCGCCGCGCCTGCAATTGTTTATCGGTCAGATAACAGGCGATCGGAATTTCTGCGCTCATAATTATTCAACGGCGGTTTGCGCCAAACCTTTGCCGACCTGGACACGCGCCGGTCGCAGCAGCCGGTCGCCGAATTTGTAACCGCGCGAATATTCCGCCGTAATGCGTCCGTCCGATTCGGCATCGGTTTCGATCATATCGATCGCTTCGTGAATTTCGGGATTGAAATCCGCGCCAATTGACGGCACGGCTTCGACACCGACGCTCAGCAAAGCTTGTTCAAAACTTCTGGCGGTGCCTTTGACACCGCCAAGCAAATGTTCGAGCGATGAATCTTTTTCCGCGTGGTCGATCGCCAAATTCAGATTGTCCAAAACCGGCAGCAGGGTCGTCAAAAAACTGAATTGACCTTGCTTGGCGCGGTCTTCCAGAGTCTTTTGCATCCGGGAACGCATTTCCTGAGTTTCGCGTTCGATCTGCGTTTTGAGCTCTTCAAATTTCGCCTGCACGCCGATGAGTTTTGATTCAGCCGCTTCGCGCCGCGTAGTTTCGGTTTTGAGTTTGTTTTCAAGCTCCGTCTCGCGCATTGATTTCACCTGTTGTTTCGGCGTTTCTTCTTCCGAATCTACGTTTTCTTCTTTGTTTTCTTCTAAAATATCGTCTAAAAATTCTTCCGTTTCAAGGTCTTTTTCGTTCATTTGTTTTTTATTAAACCAACTCATAAATTTTGATAAATAATTTGCACCTTTCAGTCTAGCAAACCATCTACCACAAAGGAAATTTGTTAAGAAGCTGTTTTAAAAATAAGAAATTAGGACGCGGATTTGCGCGGATTGAGGCGGATTTGCGCGGATCTCTTTTTATAATATCTGCGAAAATCCGTCTGTATCCTCGGTTCATCCGCGTCCTATTTCTTATCTTTTCTTTCAAATTCTCCTAAGCCGTTGCCGTTGCCGTTTCGGGTGTAAATTTCAGTGCGCCGTTTTCCGCCGTGACGCGAATGGTCGAGCCGCTGCGGATCTCGCCGTTCAAAAGCTTTATCGCCAGCGGATTCTGGATCAGTGTCTGAATCGCCCGTTTTAAAGGTCTCGCCCCGAACATCGGATCGTAGCCTTCTTCCGATAAAAGTTCTTTCGCCGAGCCTTCGAGGAAAATCGAAATTCCGCGTTCCGCCAGGTTTTTCCGCAATTTTTCGAGCTGCACATCAATGATCTTTTCGATCTCTGATTTTGATAATTGCCTGAAAATCACGATGTCGTCAATTCGATTCAAAAATTCCGGTTTGAAAGACGAGCGCAAAACGTCCGTGATCATTTCTTTGATCGGCGTGTCAACCAGTGCCGAAGCCTGGATCTCACGCGAACCGAGATTTGAGGTCATGATCAAAACCGTGTTTTTGAAATCAACCGTTCTGCCTTTCGAATCGGTCAGCCGTCCGTCATCCAAGATCTGCAAAAGCACATTAAAAACGTCGGGATGCGCTTTTTCAATTTCGTCAAACAGCACAACCGAATACGGACGACGGCGAACGGCTTCGGTCAACTGTCCGCCTTCGTCATAGCCGACGTATCCGGGCGGCGCGCCGATCATTCGCGCGACCGCGTGTTTTTCCATATATTCCGACATATCAAGCCGCACCATCGCGCGTTCGTCGTCGAACATAAATTCCGCCAGAGCTTTGGCAGTTTCGGTTTTGCCGACGCCGGTCGGACCAAGAAAAATAAACGAACCGATCGGACGATTCGGGTCTTGAAGCCCGGCGCGCGCGCGGCGCACCGCATTGGCGACGGCTTCTAATGCTTCATCCTGTCCGATGATCCGTTTTCGGAGATTTACTTCCATCGAAACAAGTTTTTGCATCTCGCCTTCGAGCATTTTTGAAACCGGCACGCCCGTCCATTTCGCGACAACTTCGGCGACATCTTCTTCGTCAACTTCTTCTTTCAGATAAACGCCGTCGCGCTGGAGTTCTGCGAGACGATCCTGTTCTTCCGACAATACTTTTTCGAGTTCGGGGATCTTGCCGTATTGCAGTTCCGCTGCTTTTTGAAAATCATTGGCGTTTTGGGCTTGTTCGAGCTGCAAACGCAATTTTTCAAGCTCGACTTTGGCCGTTCGCATTTTCTCGATCTCTTCTTTTTCGGATTGCCATTTCGCCTTCATTCCGCCCGACTTTTCCTTCAAATCGGCGATCCGTTTTTCGATGTCTTCGAGCCGTGCTATGGCTTTTTCGTTGGTTTCACGCTGGAGTGCCTGACGTTCGATCTCAAGCTGTAAGATCTCGCGCTCTAAAACATCAATCTCAACCGGCAGGCTGTCAATTTCGATCCGCAATTTCGAGGCGGCTTCGTCAATCAGATCAATCGCCTTATCGGGCAAAAACCGATCAGTGATATAACGATTTGAAAGCGTCGCGGCCGCGACGATCGCGGCATCCGTGATCCGCACGCCGTGGTGAACTTCATATTTTTCCTTTAATCCGCGCAGGATCGCGATCGTATCTTCGACATTCGGTTCGCCGACATAAACTTGCTGAAAACGTCTTTCGAGAGCCTTGTCTTTTTCGATGTATTTTTGAAATTCGTTGAGCGTCGTCGCGCCGACACAGCGGAGCATTCCTCTTGCCAGCGCCGGTTTGAGCATATTCGAAGCATCGATCGCGCCTTCACCCGCGCCCGCGCCGACGAGTGTGTGAAGCTCGTCAATAAAGAGAATGATCTGTCCGTCCGATTTTTCGATTTCCTTCAAAACCGATTTCAAACGGTCTTCAAACTCACCGCGATATTTCGCGCCAGCCAACATCGAACCCAAATCAAGCCCGACAAGTTTTTTATTCTTCAGCGTTTCCGGCACATCGCCCGAAATAATTCTCTGCGCCAAACCTTCGACAATCGCCGTTTTTCCAACGCCCGGCTCACCGATCAAAACCGGATTATTTTTCGTCCGACGCGATAAAACCTGAATTGTCCGACGAATTTC
>JANLTD010000083.1:0-5515 GCA_031362765.1 Acidobacteriota bacterium
TTTGCCCGAAATCTTCAAAATCCGAAAGATTTTGGAAATTCTTATAAAACATTTTCAATGACTTCCAAATTCGGCGGTTGAGTTCAAGATAAAGAGGTTCTATTGTCAAATCATCTTGCCGGCTGTGAGCTTCGCGCAGCAGATAGAGGATCGTTTCATCAAACAAATAATTTTCTGAGGATTTGTTTTTGTTCTCTAAAAAAGCGAGTGCCTCTTTTTTATCAAATGAAATTACGCTTTCGATCTGCAATTCGACTTCCGAACGCCTGACATAGAGCTGCCCCGTTGCTTTGACACGTTTAATTAAAGGTTTTATCATGTTTGAATTTCCTTCGCGCGTTGTCATCCAATCCTCCTGCTCCATAAATGTGAAAAAACACAATAAATCGGAAGTAATATTAAAATTATAACGACATAATTACGAATCCTTACATTTTTTGAATATTTTATCTAAGTTTATAAGTCTGTTATTTAGTTTAATTTGAACTTTAGTTCAGTTTAACAGACCGATGATCAAGGTTAGAGATGTAAGACTCAATTTCTCAAAACTTCTTTAATTTTTTGTTTTAGGGGCTCTCTAAACTGTCGCCGAAAGTCATCTTGTCTTCCATTTGAAGGAAAAAATACGCGAAAGGCGATGACTGGCAATCCTGCATCTTTTAGTGTTCGAAAGGCTACATCTTAAACAGTCGCTTTAAGTAAAAAAATAAACTTTGAATGCTATATCACAATCTACGCTGGTTTCGTAGAAGCCAATAAAAATGAAACTGAATCGAAGGCGTGAGTAAAGTAGAAAGGACACCTTTTGAGTGTCCGTAAGTTATCGAAAATAATGGAGCCATCCATGGGATTCAAACCCACGACCTTTCGATTACGAATCGAATGCTCTATCAGCTGAGCTAGGATGGCTTGGTTGTCAGTTTCGTCTATTAAAAGACGAATAGAATTTATATCAAAAAAAAGGCGTAGGACGCAACCTGGAAATCAATTGTTTGTGGTTGAGTTGGGGTTTGGAAGTCGGAAGCTGTCTTAATTTTTTAGCACGGTCATATTATATTCGGGAATTTTTACGTGTTTTTGTTGCTTTTTTTTGTCATATTTCGTATATTTTAGCGCACCTATTCTGTTAGTTAAATTTCATTTCCCGAAGGCGTTTCAAAACTTTTTGTGATAGAGATTTCAACAACATAAACTTTTTCATTATTTAACAAACAACTATATGAATCCAACAGAACAAAAATCAGAACTTTCCGAAGCTATCCGCAAACATAAAGAGTTTCTTTTTCCGGCGGTTGCCACTTATTACCAGGAACCGGTGGCGCTTGTGCGCGGCGAGGGCGAATATGTTTGGGACGATCAAGGCAACAAATATCTGGATTGTTTCGGCGGCGTTTTGACGGTCAGTGTCGGACACGCGAATCCGCGCATAAATGAAGCAGTCATCGCCCAAACAAACAAAATCCAACATACTTCCGCGCTCTATGCGAATGAAAATCAATCGAATTTAGCCGAAAAGCTCGCGGAAATCACGCCCGGAGATTTGAAGAAATCGTTTTTTACGAGTTCGGGAACGGAAGCCGACGACACCGCAATTTTAGCCGCTAAACTCGCGACCGGCAGACACGAAATTGTTGTTTTGCGTCACAGTTATTCCGGGCGATCGGCGACTGCGCTCTCATCAGTCGGTCATTCGACGTGGAAACCGATCGCTTCGCAGGTTGCCGGAGTTGTCCATGCACCCGCGCCATATTGTTATCGTTGTCCGTTCAAATTGGAATATCCAAGCTGCGATCTTGCTTGCGCAAAAGACATCAAAGAATTGATCGAAACGACGACGATGGGCGAAATCGCGGCTTTTATGGCTGAGCCGATCTTAGGTGTCGGCGGATTTATCGTTCCGCCGCCCGAATATTTCCAAATTGCCTACGAAATCGCGCGAAATCACGGCGGACTTTGCATTTCAGACGAAGTGCAGACGGGTTGGGGGAGAACAGGCGACAAATGGTTCGGTATCGAACAATGGAATGCTGAGCCTGATATTATGACTTCGGCGAAAGGAATGGCGAACGGCGTGCCGATCGGTTGGACGATCGCGACACCGGAAGTTGCCGATAAATTCCCCGGCTTGACCTTTGCGACATTTGGCGGAAATCCTGTTTCGACCGCCGCTGCTTTGGCAGTTATCAAAATGATCGAAGACGACGATCTGCGCTCCAATTGTAAAACGGTCGGCGATTATTTCCACGGAATGCTCGAAGAACTAAAAGAGAAATACGAAGTAATCGGCGATGTGCGCGGAATGGGTTTGATGCAGGGCATCGAATTGGTTGTTGACCGAAAAACCAAAGAACCTAACCCACAAGCGGTCCTGAAGGTTTTTGAAGAAACACGGCGGCAAGGCGTGCTCATCGGCAAAGGCGGTTTATATGGCAATGTTATCCGCACGGGAATGATGCTCAATTCGACGAAGGATAATGTTGATGAGCTTGTTGCGGCTTTGGATAAAGGTTTTGCGACAGCGTAATTTATGGATCAAACTTTTGAATTGCAAGGCATCGAATTTGAATGGGACGAGGAAAAATATGCTGTCAATCTTTGGAAACATAACGTAAAATTTGAAGAAGCCGCCGAAGTTTTCTCTGATCCTGAACAGTAGTTTAGCGATGCTTCTGTTGATGAAGACTATTGGGAATATATTATCGGATATTCGATGTCGAATCGTTTATTATTAGTTGTCTTTGTTGAGCGGGAGGGGCGGACGCAAACAATTTCAGCACGGCGGGCAACTTTGCAAGAAAGAAAAGAATATAAAGAATAAAAAGGAAATTATTACCGAAGAAGGTTTTGTTTTGAAATTTTATCCGCGGGAGACGAAAACGGTTTCCTTGAATCTTTCGGCTGATACGCAGGAAATGCTTGAAAAAAAAGCCGAAGAACGCGACATGCCGTTAAAAGCCTTGCTCAAATTCTATATCGGGCAAGGTATGCGACAAGATTTAACCAAGGAAGAAGCCAAAGAACTTACGCTAAAAAGACTGAAATCAAGAAAAGGCGTGAAGAAAAAGAGGAGGTTGATTTAGTAACATAATCTCGGCAAAGGCGGATTTTACGGCAATGTTATCCGATCGGGAATGATGCTCAATTCGACAAAAGATAATGTTGACGAGCTAAGTAACAAGAATTTAATAAAGTAACCCACTAAAGTTCGCGCCTGAACAATTACCTGCTTGGAGAAAGCACCCTTGCTGATGCGCGCGCCTTCTGCCTTTCTACTCAAAATTCTTAGTGGGTTACTTTATTTTCAGTTTGTTACTAATCACCTCTTTGGATAAAGGTTTTGCGCTGTGCTAATCGGAAGCGGCGGTTTCCGGCTAAAAAATTCTCGTCAAAAAAAATAAAACAATTAGGAGAGTCTGATGAATAAAAAATTATTGATTAAGGTGGGCGTTGTGTTATTGGTAGTGGTTTCAGGATTTGTCTTTTCATCTTGCGGCAGTTCTTATAATCCCGAGCCGCCGAAAGAATTGACGGGAGAAGAAAAAAACGCGATAGAAGGGCGCGAGGCTTTAGAGGCGAAAAAGGCGGAATACACCACCATTCCCGCTAAAGAGCAGTTGGCTAAAGAACCTTATAGAAACAAAAAGCTAATCTTTTTTAGATTTAAAAAAAACGAATGGGTTTCGATGAATGATTTCGGTTTCGGCACTGATAGTTCCAGTATTAGCAAAACTAACGAAGCTAATACGAAGCTGGAGTATGATTTAGCCAAAAAACCCGATGAAGTCGGAACAATCGCCCTGCTGCCGGAATGTAAGGAAGTGAGCGCGGGTTCTTATACGGTAGGCAGTAATTCAATTCCCGCTACCAAAGAACGCTGTGAATTAATCCTAATTGACCGGGAACTTTCGGCGGTGGTTTATCGAAAAATTTTCGAAGGCAAGTTGGAAAGCATAAAAACATTATACAATGCCGAGAATAGCGTAACCGCTAAAGTTGAGCGGATGGAAATAGTTGATTTTCTGGATTCCTTGAAAAGTAAAGACCAGATTTCACCTGCTAAGACGGACAAAAAATAATGTTATTTATAAGTGTGGTCGTATTAATGGAAGAGAGGCTATTGATTTAAAATTACAAGGATTGATTCAAATAGCGGGTGGATAGGGATGGAAAACACTGAACCGTATTGGTTTTGAAAGAAAAGGGTTGGATCAATACTGCACAATTAGAAGGATGTAAGGAATGAAATTCAAATCAAAATAGTTAAAACGAATAATTTATTTTGATTGCACAAGTCGTGTAGCGATAAGTTGAATTTAGGGTTAGTTATCTTTTAAGGCTTCGCGGTCTTCGTTTATATATTCGCTCAGAGGTTTTTCGGCAGAGAAAATTTTGGCGAGTTCTTCGCGTCGTTTATTTGAGATTACATCTTCGGTTTTGTTCGGCTGATTTTCTAATTTCAATGCTTTGCGGACTCGTGAATGAAGCGAATCATTGTTGATATGAATGGTTATTTCAACTTCCGAATGCTTTGGCAAATCAAGCGACACAACCGGACGAAGCAAGCCATTTTCGTAAATTGCAGTAGTTGTATGATTCATAGCAATTCGACAATAACGCAATTTTAGTTAAAAAGAAAAGACCTAAAAATATGAAAACACTAATCAAAATCGGGCGAGTCAGGGGCGGCCGTTAATGATTAGGATAAAAACGCAAATTTATGAAAAAATTTAAACAACCGACAGAAATGGAATGGAAACGGCTGTATGAGGTTGCCGTCAAAGTAAAAGAGCTGGCACCCTGGGAATGGATGTATGAGGATCAGATCTTTGGCGTTCAGAATCCTGAAGCGGAAGAAATCGGTTTTGTCAGCATCATGGGAATTGCCGGCGAACATTTTGGCCTCAGCGTTTATTTGGGAGCAGAAGGCTTGTTTGGTTTTAATGAATTGCATTACAAAGGATTAGAAGATGAAGGTGATATGTTTGAACCTGATGATTATCTGGCTAAGGCAATGAAGTTATTTAGTATTCCGCAGCTCCAGGTTTCGTTTGAAAATCGTGCAACGCTTGAAAAAGATGACCACGCCATTATCAAAAAACTCGGTTTTAAATTTCGCGGTTCCCATAATTATCCGTTGTTTCGAAGCATTGTGCCGGGGTTTTTACCTTATTTCATAACGTCGGAAGAGGCAGTTTTTTTAAGCTGTCTGCTTGAACAAATTTTGGAAGTTGCTCCGCGCGTGAAAGGAAACGAGAAACTTTTAGAAGACACCGGCATTGATCCAATTTACGAAAGCTACCTGATACGGATGCCGAAAAATGAAAACGGAAAAATTATTTGTCATGAATAACATCAAGTCATTTCGCCTAGGCCGGATATTCATGTTTCCCTGATGATTCCGAAAGTAGTATTGGATGAAATAAAACATTTTCCGCAAAACAAAAATTTAGTGATTGAAATGGATCTGTTTCACTGTCCAACACCTATTGCGGAAAAAGGGAAACGGCCTTTTATT
>JANLTD010000092.1:0-3091 GCA_031362765.1 Acidobacteriota bacterium
TTGTAACTTGCAGAATTCGCGCTTCGGCTTGTTCAGCCTGCACGGGTTTGGTGTTATTTCTTCCATCCGAAACGCTCGATGTAACTTGCGCCGACACGAAAGAATTGAATACAAAAATTAAAATTGCGGTAAAACTGAAAACCTTAAAAAGGTGTGTTTTCATCAGTTCGTCTATACTCCTTATGATAAATTTTTCAGGGTTAGGGCGAATCAGTAAAACGACCTAAAACACATAGCGTCCAAATTGCTAACGCCATAAAACATGGAAAGTTCCTTTTTGTCTTTTATTAATTATAAATGACAGACTTAAACTTCTCAAAAGTAACATACTAAAAAAACCATTGTCAACGCACGGAATGCCGATAAATATTGGCGTTCACGCAAATCGCTTATCAAAATAACAAATCCCATTGACGATTCTTATGGTTTTGCCTTCGCCGTTTGCGCCTTCGCTTTGACATTCGGCACTATTTTTTCACGCAGTGCCTCGCTAAAGACCTCGCGCACATTCTCTACAAATATAAATGTCAAATCGTCAAGAACTTCCTGTGGTAAATCTTCCAAATCGCGTTTATTTGGCGCAGGCATAATAACCGTTTTGATATGTGCCCGTCTTGCCGCCAAAAGTTTTTCTTTGACTCCGCCAACCGGCAGGACGTTGCCTCTCAAAGTTATCTCGCCGGTCATCGCCACTTCTTTCCTAACCGGGCGCTGCGAAAGAACCGAAACCATCGCAGTTGCGAGAGTAATTCCCGCACTCGGTCCGTCCTTTGGAATCGCGCCTTCGGGAATATGTATGTGAATATCAAAATTCTCAAAATCTTCCTCGTTTATACCGAGCTCAACGGCACGTGATTTGGCATACGAAAACGCGGCTTGCGCCGATTCCTGCATCACCTCGCCGAGTTGTCCGGTCAATTGCAATTTCCCTTTGCCGCGCGTTTTTAAGGCTTCGATAAACAGAATATCGCCGCCGACAGCCGTCCACGCAAGTCCTGTGACCGTTCCGATCGAATCTTTTTTCAACGCTTCTTCCGGAAATATCTTTGGTGCGCGAAGAAAATCTTTGACGATTACAGCCGTCACTTTAACAGCTTCAAATTTGTCCTCTTCTTCGGCTTTGCGACGCGCAACCTTGCGGCAAACCTTGCCGATCTCTCTTTCGAGGTGGCGAAGTCCGGCTTCCTGCGTGTATTCGCCGATGATTTTTGTCAGAGCTTTGCGCTCAAATTTGACGTCTTCTTTTTCGAGTCCGTTTTCCTCGACCTGTTTCGGAACAAGATGCCGCCGCGCGATTTCGAGTTTTTCTTCTTCGGTATAACCCGAAAGGAAAATTATCTCCATACGGTCGCGCAGTGCGGGCTGAATCGTATCCAAAACATTCGCCGTCGTCATAAACATCACGTTCGAGAGATCAAATGTGACATTCAAATAATTGTCGCGAAACGAATTATTTTGTTCGGGATCGAGAACTTCCAGAAGTGCTGAACTCGGGTCACCGCGAAAATCTGCTCCGACTTTATCAATCTCGTCAAGCATTATCAGCGGATTATTCGTTTCCGCCTGCTGAATTCCCTGAATGATCCTGCCCGGCATTGCGCCCACATACGTTCGGCGATGCCCGCGAATCTCGGCTTCATCGTGCAAACCGCCTAAAGATAATCGCACAAATTTGCGGTTCAAAGCCCGCGCGATCGATCGTCCTAAGCTGGTTTTCCCGACGCCCGGTGGGCCAACCAAACAAAGAATCGAACCTTTCGGTTTTTCGCGCAATTTACGAACCGCCAATGCTTCGATCATCCGCTCTTTAACTCTTTCCAATCCATAATGGTCTTCGTTAAGGATCTTCTCCGCTTTTTTCAAATTCAAATTATCCTTCGACGCTTTCGACCACGGAAGTTCGGTCATAATGTCGAGCCAATTTCTGAGCGTCGCGGTTTCCGCCGTGTCAGGATGCATTCGTTCGAGTTTTTTGAGCTGGCGAAGCGATTCTTCTTCGGCATGCGGCGGCATCTTGGATTTTAGGATCTTGTCGCGATAAAGCTCTATTTCCTCAAAAAGCTCGTTGCCTTCGCCGAGTTCCGATTGGATCGCTTTAAGTTGCTGACGCAAAAAATACTCGCGCTGCGACCGGTCAATATCCGCGCGTGCCTGCGTATTGATTTCCTGTTGAACCGTTAAAACGTCAATTTCTTTACTTAAAAGGTCATTGACACGGCGAAGACGCAAAACAGGGTCGAAAATATCGAGCACGCTTTGCGCATCTTCCACTTTTAATTCGAGATTCGAAGCTGATAGATCCGCCAACCTTCCGGCATCGTCGAGGTTTGCGATAATCGCTAAAACCTCGGGCGAAATGTTCTTACCCAGATTCGCGGCACGTTCCATCGAAGCGCGGACATTCCGCACCAAGGCTTCGACTTCCAACGAATTCGCCGGCGGAAGAGGTTCGGGAATCGGCGTCAGATCAGCTTTGATAAAATCGCCGCTTGAATCAATTCCTTCAATATTAGCTCTCGAAAGTCCCTGGATCAGAATCCGAATGCGTCCGTCGGGCAATTTGAGCATTCGCATAATGACGGCCACCGTTCCGACTTTGAAAAGGTCTTCCTGCGCCGGATCCTCCTTGTCCACATCCTTTTGTGAAACAAGCATGATCATTCGATTGCGGCTCAAAGCCTCATCAACTGCTTTGATCGAGCGGTCGCGCGAAACGAAAAGCGGGACGATCATAAACGGATAAATGACAATATCGCGCAAAGGCAAAACAGGCAATTCGGGCGGAATCTGCATTTGAGGATCGCTGATTTCGGTATCAACCAATTTTTCTGAGAAATCTTCAATTTCTTCCATACTCTTTATGTTAGAAAACAGGAAGTCAAAAGTAAAAAGGTAAAAGGTAAAAAGTAAAAGGTAAAAATGTTTTCTCAACCGTTATGTTCGGGCAAGGCGATTTTCGACTTTTACCTTTTACCTTTTACCTTCGCTTTTTTTTAGGTGACTTTATCGCGCGACCGGACGCGATAATTTAGCTCTGTCATAAAAAAGGAAACGTATTCAAAATAAAGATAAAAACAAGCAAAAAGCACAA
>JANLTD010000509.1:0-5303 GCA_031362765.1 Acidobacteriota bacterium
AATCGTCGTCTAGTTGTATCTTTGAATTGGTACGGAAAAAATTTTAAAGGAGATTTGTGTAATATGAAAATAAATACAGCGGGCTCCGGCCATACGGGACCTGTCAAAAATGGAGATGCCGAATGGCTGGCATACGACGCAGCAGTTGATAAACAAAAGAAAGTACTGGAAAAAGCCATCGGAATCTGCAAAAACAACATAAGAGGAAGCAAAACCTGCAATGATGCATTCAAAGCGCTTCCCGGCGGACGTACATTTGACGATATTTTTGATGATGACACGGTTTGGATCAGTTATTGTCCGAATAAAACCACCTACGGCTTTACCAATGTCGTCGGCGGCAAGGAAATAACCATCTGCGAATACGCTTTTATGTGGGGTTACTGGTCTGTCGTCGGAACTTTGGTTCACGAAATGGGGCACGTCAACGGCGCCGGCGTTAACGACCACTTAGCCGAAGGAACGCTGCTTTCGTGCGGTCTGGCAAAAGTTCACGACCCGACGATCATCGGCAGCCGCGATACACCGCCGGTTTACATCGCGTAAAAATTTCGAGACATACTGCGCTTCAAAAAAATCAGAGTTTAACCGCTCTGATTTTTTTTTGTTTTGATTTATAATTTATGTTTTTGAATAGACATTATTTGAAATAAAGAAATTATCCACGAAGGGACACGAAGATTTCACGAAGGTAAGAAAAAAGTTACCGATTGTTTTAATCCGAGCCGACAAGGGGCGATAAATATTTCAAAACAAAGAGAAAAATCTTCGTGATCCCAACGCGTGAATCTTCGTGGATAGTTGTTTCAAATAGTCTCTAATGAGATTATTCTAAACAATATGGAACAAGTAAAAATAGGAATCATCGGCGGCTCCGGGTTATACCAGATGCCGGAATTGACAGACATAACGGAAATCGAAGTGGAAACGCCGTTCGGCAAACCGTCGGACGCTTTTATTATCGGAACTCTTGAAGGGACACGCGTGGCTTTTCTTCCAAGACACGGACGCGGGCATCGGTTGACGCCGACCGAACTTCCCTTTCGGGCGAATATCTACGCAATGAAACTGCTCGGCGTGGATTATATTTTATCGGTTTCGGCGGTCGGCAGCCTTCGGGAAGATTACGCGCCGACCGATTTTTGTATTCCCGATCAGTTTTTTGACCGGACCCGCGCACGCGCCGAGGAATCAACTTTTTTCGGCAACGGAATCGTCGGACATATCACTTTTTCGCATCCGGTTTGTGAAGAACTGGGCGATATTTTGGAAGCAGCGTGCAGGACGGTCGAAGATTTGAAAATTCATCGCGGCGGCACATATATTTGTATGGAAGGCCCGGCATTTTCGACCAAAGCCGAATCAAACGTCTATCGTTCGTGGGGAATGGACATTATTGGGATGACGAATCTTCAGGAAGCAAAGCTCGCGCGCGAAGCCGAGATCGCCTATGCGACGCTTGCCCTCGTTACCGATTACGATTGCTGGCACGAAGACCACGACGCGGTTTCGATTGATATGGTCGTCGAATATTTGACGAAAAATGTCCGCAACGCGCAGCTCGTTTTGAAAGAAGCCGTCAAGCGCGTCGCCGCCAAAGAAACGCCGAATCCGTTCGAAGGTGCGACCCGCAGCGCGATCTTTACCGCACCCGATCATTGGAATCCGGAAACAGCTAAAAAGCTCGACGCGATCATCGGAAAATACGCGGTTAAATAAAAATTACTTAATTGTTTAGGTCTTTGGTCTTTGGTCTTTTGGTTTTTAAAAGAAATTCCGGATTGGCGATGAACTTCGCACCTTTTTGGCTTATTTTTCCGCGCATCTTGGTTGAAAGCTAGCGGGTTTAACTTGAATAAAACCAAAAACCAAAGACCAAAGACCAAAGACCAAAGAAATACCCTTTATTTCATTTTGACCGATGCGTAAGTGCAAGGTAATATGCTTGTTTAGAGTTACACTCTGACTCTGATCCAATACCCCAAACTAAAATTATGACGACAACCGTTGAAACCACTGCCGAAGTTCAGACAGAGAAAACAATTGCACCAAAAAAAATAGGCGTTCCGAAAGAGATCTTTGCCGGCGAAGCGCGGGTTGCCGCGACGCCCGATACCGCGCAAAAATTACAGAAACTCGGATTTGAAGTCTTGATCGAAGCGGGCGCGGGAGCCAATGCCAATTTCCCCGACGCGGCATTTGAAAAAGCAAACTGCCGGATAGTTGCCGAAACGGCAGAGCTTTGGAAAGAATCGGACATTATTTTAAAGGTTCGCGCGCCGCAAACGAATTCACTGGCTAAAAACAAAGATGAGACCGAACTGCTCACGGCTGGAAAGACTCTGATCAGCTTCATCTATCCGGCGCAAAACAAAGAATTACTCGAAAAACTCGCCAAACAAGGCGCGAATGTGATCGCGATGGATGCGATTCCACGTATTTCGCGGGCGCAAAAGATGGATGCCTTAAGTTCGATGGCAAACATTGCCGGCTATCGCGCCGTCGTTGAATCGGCGAATGCTTTCGGGCGATTTTTTACGGGACAGATCACGGCCGCCGGAAAAGTTCCGCCGGCAAAGGTTTTGATCATCGGCGCGGGCGTTGCCGGACTCGCCGCGATCGGCGCGGGTCGCTCGCTTGGCGCGATCGTCCGTTCATTTGATACACGCCCCGTCGTCAAAGAACAGGTTGAAAGTCTCGGCGCGGAATTTCTCGAACTTCACTTTGAAGAAGACGGAACGGGCGAAGGCGGCTATGCCAAAACGATGAGCAAAGAGTTCATTGACGCGGAAATGGCGCTCTTTGCCGAACAAGCCGCCGAAGTTGACATCATTATCACGACCGCGCTCATTCCCGGCACGAAAGCTCCGATATTAATTACTACAAAGATGGTCGAGAGTATGAAACAAGGCTCGGTCATTGTTGATCTGGCGGCGGAGCAAGGCGGAAATTGCGAAGTCACACGCCCCGGTGAATCTTATAATTACAAAGGCGTGACAATTGTCGGGTTTACCGATTTGCCGTCGCGAATGGCAAATCAATCAAGCCAGCTTTACGGCACCAATCTCTGGCATCTGCTCAAAGATATGGGCGGTTCGGATGATTTTAAAATAAATCTCGAAGACGAAGTCGTGCGCGGTTCTTTGGTCGTGCAAGACGGTGCCGTCGTATGGTCCCCGATCAAACCGGCGATTGCCGTGCAGCCTCCGGCTTCGGCAACGAAAGCACCGGGTTTTGCGGCAAAAGCCGCGATGGAACCGAAAAAATCAAGCGGACTCGGAAGCCTTGTTTTGATAATTCTCGGCGCGCTCGCTCTTTTCGGTATCGGTATCGGCGCGCCCGAATCGTTTCTATCGCACTTCACGGTTTTCGTGCTCGCGTGTTTTGTCGGCTGGCAGGTGATCTGGAACGTCACGCCGGCACTGCACACGCCGCTGATGAGTGTTACAAATGCGATCAGCGGCATCATCATCATCGGCGGAATGCTGCAAATTTCCGGTCCGCCGACCGCAACGACGACGATTCTCGGCGCAGTTGCGATCTTGATCGGTACGATCAATATTTCGGGCGGTTTTCTCGTCACACAAAGAATGCTTCGCATGTTCCAGAGATAAATTTTATAACTTTTGATAAAAAGACAAAATGCTAACTGAAAATCTATTAACCGTCGCCTATATCGTCGCCAGCGCGCTCTTTATTTTAAGTCTGAGCGGTTTATCGAATCCTGAAACCGCGCGCCGCGGAAATATTTACGGACTCACCGGAATGCTCATCGCGTGTGTCGCGACCGCTTTTAGTTCAAAGGTCACTGGCTACGGAATTTTGTTAGTGACCATTATCCCCGGCGCGATCATCGGCGCAATTCTGGCTTCGCGGATCGCGATGACCTCGATGCCCGAACTCGTCGCAATTCTGCACAGTTTCGTCGGCGCGGCGGCAGTTTTGGTCGGCATCGGAAGCTTTGTACACGGCGCCCCGGTTGATTCGTTAAACAAGCCTCTCGTTGGCAGCGCTTTGACCATTCACGAGATCGAGATATTCGTCGGCGTCTTTATCGGCGCAATTACTTTTACGGGTTCGATCGTCGCGTTCGGCAAACTTCGGGCGATCATCAGCAGCAAACCGCTGACGCTGCCCGGCAGACACCTCTTTAACCTGCTGATGATCGTCGTTTGCACGTATCTCGGTTATCAATTCGTAGTTTCACCGAACGGTCTCCAGCCACTCCTGATTATGACGGCGATCGCCTCGGTTTTGGGAATTCATCTCGTCGCGGCGATCGGCGGCGGCGATATGCCGGTCGTTGTTTCGATGCTCAACAGTTATTCGGGATGGGCGGCGGCAGCGGCCGGGTTTATGCTTTCCAATGATCTTCTGATCGTGACGGGTGCATTAGTCGGATCAAGCGGCGCGATCCTCAGCGCGATCATGTGTAAAGCGATGAACCGTTCATTTATCAGTGTGATCGCGGGTGGATTCGGTTCGAGCGGCGGAACGACGCCCGCGTCAGACCAGCAGCCCGAAGGCGAAGTGACGCCGATCTCGGTCGAAGAAACCGTTCATCTGTTGACCGAAGCGCGGCACGTGATCATCGTTCCCGGGTACGGAATGGCGGTCGCTCAAGCGCAACACGCTGTTGCCGAGATCACAAAGATCTTAAAAAAACGCAAGATCGAGGTTCGTTTCGGAATTCATCCCGTTGCCGGACGGCTTCCCGGACATATGAACGTCCTGCTTGCCGAAGCAAAAGTTCCCTACGACATCGTTTTGGAAATGGACGAGATCAATAAAGATTTTCCCGAAACCGACGTGGCGTTGATCATCGGCGCCAACGATACGGTCAATCCGGCGGCTTTAGACGATCCGAACTCTCCGATCGCCGGAATGCCCGTCCTTGAAGTCTGGAAAGCGAGCTTTGCGATCGTCATGAAACGCGGGATGGCAAGCGGGTACGCAGGCGTCGAAAACCCTTTGTTTTACAAGGAAAATACGCGAATGCTCTTTGGCGACGCAAAGAAAAATGTTGATGCGATTCTCGCTCAGTTAATTGAAAGGTAAAAACGGTGGTCACAATTTTTCTCAAGAAAAGTTAAGAATTTCTGAAATAATTGATATTGAATAATAATTACTGAGCGATCAAAGAATTTCGGGAGTTTTGAAAACAAAGAAAATCTTCCTGCGCGCACGCACGAAAATAACGAGAAAAACATTTTTATTAACAATGGAAAAATAAACTACCCAAGATGAATTTTGTTCTCTGAGTCAGAACCGCGGGTGGTAGCCAATGGTCAAACCCGACTTTT
>JANLTD010000148.1:0-2680 GCA_031362765.1 Acidobacteriota bacterium
AATAAAACAGAAGGGGAGAAGAGGAGAAAGGGAGAAAGGGAGATTTTTTCGTTCTCTAAATCTCTGCTTTTTTTCTTAATTTTAATTTTGATTTTGTTGAATTTCGGTTGTCAGCCGAATCAGACAATTTTGAAGGATGCCGCGCCGCCGCCGACACCGATGTCAACGGCCGAGCAGAAAAGAACTTCATTTGAACAGGATCTGCGCGAGATGGAAACGGCGGATTTTGATTATATTTTTGCTTTCCGGCGCAAGGACGGCGGCATTTTTGATAAAGAAGACAAAAAATATTTGCGCGATAACACGCCGATCGAAACAAATCGCTGGAGAGAGAGCGATGACGGCAAGGCTTTTATCTCCGGTTCGGGATTCGGCTTTTCACCCGAAAATATGGACGCTTTGCGAAAGCGTTTTAACATCGAAGATCATTCAAAAGCCGAAATAAAAGAGGCCGTCAATCAAGCGGCAAATACGGAAACAAACAAAGTCGCGTCAAATAAATCAGAAAAATCGCAGACAAATAAATAAAGTTGTGAGTTTCGCCTGAAAGCGGAAATCTAAACAGGAGAAAAAGATGGCTGACAAAATTACCCGCGAAAAAAGATTAACGGCCCGACGAGTTTTTCTCGATCCGTCAACCCCGACAAGCTGGACAGTGGCGCGAGTCACGTTGGTCGCGTTTATTGTCTGGAATCTTGCCGGTTCTTTCAAAAGCACGGTGACATCGCTGACGTACCTTTTTTTCATGATAGTTTTGTCAATCTTTTTTGCCTATCTGATCGATCCTTTGGTGAAAGTTATTCGCCGTCCGTTCAAAGAAAGAAACCTCGAAAAAATAATGCCGCGTTCGCTGGCCATCGGGATTGCCTATATTTTTGTTTTTTCGATCTTAGGCATCGCGATCTCATATCTCGCGCCGCGGGTTGCTGATCAGGCGCGTCAACTTGCCTTTAATTTGCCGAATTATGCAACAACGCTTCAAAAAAATGTCGAAGACATCAATACTCGTTTTGAAAATTACAAAATTCCCGAAGAAACTCAAAAGGAAATCAACAAGAAAATTAATGACCAGGTGCTTGGTCTGGCGGAGTCAATTCCGGCGTTTCTCGGCAATGTGGCGTTGACCGTTGTTTCTTATTTGCCGTGGCTCATTCTAATTCCGATTTTGTCGTTTTTCTTTTTGAAGGACATAAATTTATTTCGCCTTTCATTCCTCAGAGCTTTTCCGTCAGGGCATTGGCGGGCGCGGGCGGAATCCGTTTTAGCGGACGTTAACACAACGCTTGCCGCTTATACGCGCGCCCAGCTTATTTCGTGCGTTTTGATTGGTCTGATTTGTACATTGGCTTTTTATATTCTCGGACTAAACTACGCACTCCTGCTCGGAATTCTGGCAGGCATTTTGGAGTTTATTCCACTGATCGGACCATTGACGATCGCACTTACGGCAACGACCGTCGCAGGCGTTTCCAATTCCCCGTGGTCAGCTCTTTATGTCGCGGTATTTTTAGTTATTCTGCGGATCTTGCAAGACTATGTTTTTTACCCGAGCATCGTCCGCGAAGGTATTCACCTTCACCCTTTGGCAATTATTTTGTCGGTATTGGCGGGGGAACAAATTGCTGGAATTCCCGGCGTTTTTCTTTCAATTCCGATTTTCGCAATTGCCACGGTTTTATATAGACATATTCTCGAACACAGCGGCCGAAAAGGACTTTTTGCCGGATGGTTAGAACCGAAACAATCTCCGCTTGAGGAAATTCAGCAATAAAGGAAATTTTTTGAAATGTCTCCAATAACCTGGTTAATTATATTCTTTTTTATTTTGTGCTTTCTGGTTTTGCTGGTTTATGTTTTGGTCGTCCGATCGTTTTACTGGGGCGACAAGAAAGAATCACCAAAGCCGAAACGAGGAGGCGCGGAGAAGACGGGAAAGGGAGAATAAGAAAGTTTAATTTCCCGCGTAAAGGTTTCGGACGATTGTTTTCACTCTAGAATCCGGTCGCATTATGGATTCCCAAAACAATCAGGTATGAAACTGCACCGATCAACCCCGCCATCGGAATCGTTAAGATCCAAGCCCAGACGATTCGGCCCGCGACGCCCCATTTAACGGCCGACAGACGTTTCGTCGTGCCAACTCCGACGATCGCGCCTGTGATCGTGTGCGTCGTCGAAACCGGTATTCCCGCCAAGGTCGCAAAAGCAAGTGTGATCGCACCTGATGTCTCCGCACAGAATCCGCCGACGGGCTGCAATTTAGTGATCTTTGTCCCCATCGTTTTGACGATCCGCCAACCGCCCGTCAATGTTCCGAGTCCGATCGCGGCGTGTGCCGAAAGCACCACCCAGAGCGGAATCTCGGGAAGTTTTCCGCCTTCGCCTCCCGCCATTAATCCGCCGGCAACCAAGACGGCGGTAATGATTCCCATCGTCTTCTGCGCATCGTTGCCGCCGTGTCCGAGTGAATAGGCAGCAGCTGAAAATAATTGTCCGATACGAAAGCCTTTATCAACTTTTGAAACAGATGTCCGCCGAAAAATCCAATAAACAGCGAGCATGAAAATATAGCCAAGCGTCATTCCGATCAGCGGCGCACCGATAATAAAAATAAGCGTCAGATACCAACCCGCCGGAATAATGACGGCGAAACCGCCGGAAGCCGCAATCGCCGCGCCCG
>JANLTD010000154.1:0-12790 GCA_031362765.1 Acidobacteriota bacterium
CGAAGTTTCATAAATTTCAAGTTTGTCGCTTTGGACAAAACATTTTAGAGTAGTTTTTCACAAAAATTTCGTCAAGCGCAAAACGCGGCATTTTGTTCGGTAAGTGCGGTGAGTATAATTTAAAGCTAACCTCAGTAGATCCAAATTTGTAAAAAGGTCTTTGCGGATCGCCGCTTAAATTTACCTGGCATTTCTTTTTAACTCCGGCTGAAACCCTTGAAATAATTGAAAATTGATAATTGAAAATTGATAATTGGCGTGACAAACCCCGAATTTATCAAATATCAATTATCCATTATCCATTACTTCAGCAGTTTCTTTCGATAATTTTCTGAATTTTGGATCTACTGATTCTCTTTGTTTAAGATACATTCATTTCCTGAAATCTCAAACACGGTTAATTTCGGCAGTTTTATTTGTGCGATGCGGCAAAAATCATTTCAAAACCTTTTTGTATTTTAATTTTCGGCGGAGGTTCTCGACGTTGGTTGAGTTATTGACTTTTACTTTTGATCTAAAACCTATCTATGACGGTGATCCCGATGCCGCCAAAACTGTTCATTTGCGTAAGTTCCGTTAAAGATTCTTCGAGTGAGATAGTTTTGCCGATAAGTTTTTCGGGCTGCAGCTTTCCCGCAGAGATCATTCCAAGCATTCCTTGGTATTTGTAGGCTTGCATTCCGTGACTGCCAAGTATTTCAAGCTCTCTGCCGATCACCAGATCCATCGGCACGACCGTTTTGTGATGTGCCGATTCCATAATGCCGACCTGGATATGCCGCCCGCGTTTTCGCAAACAACTGATTGAATTAAAACAGGTTTCGGGACTTCCCAATGCATCAATCGAAACGTGTGCGCCGCCGCCGGTGATTTCTTTGATGGCTTCAATTGTGTTGGCGACATTTTTGGAATTAACGACCGCAACCGCGCCGATTGATTCGGCAAACGCGAGTTTTTCGTCGTCAATATCAACTGCGACCACATTGGCGCCAAACGCGGCGGCAATCATAATCGCCGAAAGTCCGACTCCGCCGCAGCCGTGAACCGCCAACCATTCGCCGCCCGAAACTTTGCCCTGCGCGGCGACGGCGCGAAACGATGTGATAAAACGACAGCCTAAGCCGGAAGCCGTCACAAAATCAATTTCATCGGGAAGTTTGACGAGATTCGTGTCGGCGTAATCAATCGCCGTAAATTCGGCAAACGCGCCCCAACCGGTAAAGCCGGGCTGAAATTGATGATCGCAAATCTGCTGATTGCCCGCAACGCATTGCCCGCAGCTTCCGCAACCGCAAACAAACGGCAAGGTCACACGCTCGCCTTTTTTCCAACGCCGAACATCGCTGCCAATCTCTTCGATTATTCCGGCGAGTTCGTGTCCGGGAACGTGCGGCAGGGAGATGTCAGCATCGTTTCCCATCCAGCCGTGCCAATCGCTCCGGCAGATCCCGCACGCTTTGACACGAAGGACGACGCCGTTCCTTGTTGGTGTCGGGTCGGCAACATTTTGAATCGTCAAGGGTTCTCGAAACTTTTCGTACACGGCAGCTTTCATTTTTAGATTTCATTTTACCTTCAATATGCACAAATTGTGAATTGTCGGTTTAAAACCGAAGAAATGGGACGCGGATTTTCGCTGATTAAGCAGATTTTCCCTGATTTTTTTAGAAATCCGCGCTCATCCGTCAAATCCGCGTTCGTCCGCGTCCCATTTCTTGATCTTTCCTTATATTTTCAGCGTTTCAAATAAAAACGCAACTCTTATTTCGAGTTGCGTTTTTATCTTGAGGAGCAAATTATGAGAACTTAAACAGAAGTTATTTCAACACGATTTTCGCTGATCAAAGAAAATTTCTGCGGCTTTTTGCCTTTGTTATTATTGTTTTGATTGTTGTTGTTATTATTGTTTTCGTTATTTTTTGGTTTTTTTTCTTCAGGTTTGATCTCGGCATTTTCCTTCGGCGGTTTCTTCTTTTCTTCGTTTGTGTTCTGCGCCGAAGCCGTCAGCGAAAAACCGATCACGATCGCTGACATAAATAACAGTTGTTTTAATAATTTCATCATTCTCGTTTTCCTTATCGGGTTCGGGAAAAGTGAACCGTTTTCTTGGTTGCAGTTTTCTGCCGCCAGGATGCCAGCGTTTTTTGCCTGCTCTTGTGTCCAACAAACTTCAGTTTGTTGTTTGCCTGCGCAGAAATAGCAACAAACTAAAGTTTGTCGGACATTATTTTTGATACACAACGCGCCCATTGAAAATCGTGCAAATCGGCTCCGTCGTTAAAATTTCTTTCGGCTGAATCGTAAGCAGATCTTTGGAATGGACGACCAGATCCGCCAACATTCCAACTTTAATTTCGCCTTTTTCCATTTCGGCAAATTCGGCATAGGCAGATTCGTAGGTGTGACAGCGAATCGCTTCCGCCATTGACAATTTCTCCTGCGGCTGCCAACCACCGAACGGTTCACCGCTTGCATCCTGACGCGAAACGGCGGCGTAAAGCGTGTTGTAAGGATTGATCGGTTCGACCGGAAAGTCAGTTCCGAATGGCACGTGAACGCCGTAACTCTGCATCAAATGCCACGCATACGAGCCTAAGACGCGGTATTCGCCAAGCCGCAATTCCGCCCAACGCTTATCCGAGATCGCGTGCGAAGGCTGCATCGAAGCGATAATTCCAAGTTCGGCAAAACGCTTGAAATCCGACGGATTGACAACCTGGGCGTGTTCGATGCGATGGCGGCGAGCAAATCGAACAGTCGCTCCATCAACATCCGTCCGGTTCTGTCTGTTAGCTTCCGCAAATCCATCCAAAGCCATCCGATTCGCCTTATCGCCGATCGCGTGAAGCGCAACTTGAAAACCGGCGGCGTCGCGTTCGACCATCATTTTTGTCAATTCTTCAGCCGGACGGCGCATAATTCCGACATTTTTATCGTCGTCGGTAAAAGGCGCGAGCATCGAAGCAGTTTTTGAGCCTAAAGTTCCGTCAACATAACCTTTGACCGCGCCGAGATGCAGACGATTTTTGTCGTCCTTGAACGACGCAAATTCGTCGCGTTGGCGCGTTAGTTCTTGAACCGAATCTTCAAAATCAAGCCATTCCGAAACTCTGACGGTCAGTTTATCTTGTTGCAAAAATGCGCGGTAAAGTTTCGTCGTTTGATAGCCGGAATTGTCCTGCACCGAAGTAATTCCAAATCTTCGCGCCATATCGAGCGCGAGTTCCATTCCTTTATTCAATTGTTCGGGCGAAGGCTGCGGAATCAAACTCGAAACCAGACTTTGCGAAGTTTCCTTCAAAATTCCGGTTGCTTCGCCCGAAGCGTCGCGCTCTATCTCGCCGCCTTCGGGCGATTTTGTATTTTTCTCTATCTTTGCAAGTTCCAAAGCCTTTGAATTGACCCAACCGACGTGACCGTCAACACGCACCAAAAACACGGGATTATTCGGCGCAACCGCGTCCAAATCATTGCGCGACGGAAATTTTCCGCCCCAAACCGTATGATCCCAACCGCGCCCGATGATCCACTCGCCCGGTTTTACTTCCTTAACCTTTGCCGAAATCTTCGCCTTAACCTCGTCAATCGTTTTCGTTCCGAGCAAATTAACATTGAGGAGCGCCAACGCGCAGCGCAAAAAATGAACGTGCGCGTCATTAAATCCGGGTGTCACGAGTTTTCCCTGCAGATCAATTTCCTTAACAGCTTGATATTTTGCCTTCAAATCCTGCGTCGTGCCGACCGCAACGATCTTTTCGCCGTCAACCGCGACAGCTTCGGCAACAGAATAATTTTCATCCGCCGTAAAAACTTTGCCGTTAAAAAGCAGTAGGGAAATTTTCTGCTTCGTTTGACCGAAAACAACATTCGGCAAAATAACAAGATTGAGAACGAGTGAAATTACGAGTAACTTTTTTAACATTTTATTTTCTTCGAGCAATTTGAATTTTTGTTCGATTATAAACCCAAGCCGATTTTATTTGCACAAATTCCAAAGCAATTTGGATTTAAGTGTTTTAACCGCTAAAATTCAATTCAAATATCTTTCCGAAGAGGTCAACCATGAAAAAAATCATAATCGCTTTCTTTTTAACGCTGATCAGTTTTTCAATCAATGCCTTGGCGCAAATTCAAACCAATATTCTGGTGCAGATCGTTAGGGCGGAAGACGAACGCCGATACGACAAAACGCTCAAAGATCTGATGAAAAACACCAATGCCAAGATCCGCACACGCGCCGCGCTGGCCGCCGGACGCATCGGCGCAGACACGGCAATTCCCGCGCTCGTCAATCTTCTGGAAAACGACAAAGAGACGGAAGTTCGTACAATGGCTGCATTTGCGCTCGGCGAGATCGAATCAATAAAAGCTGCAGACGCGATCTTGAAAGTTTTAGGCGACACGAAAAACCCGGATGCGGTTCGCGCCCGCGCAACGGAAGCCGCCGGGAAAATCGCGGCGGCGAACGCCAAGGATGAAAGATCGAAAGATTTGGGCAAAGCGATTCTCGATAATCTGAAATTTGACGATGCGCGGCGTTCAAACCCGAGCCGTGATGTCGTTCTGCTCGGGTTGACCGCCGTTTTGCGGGCGCGTCCCGACGGAGGCGATCTTGTGACGGCGAAATTTTTGACCTTTGCGGATGCGCGGATTCGTACCGATGCCGCGAACACTCTGACGCGTCTGCGGGCGAAAAATGCGAATGACGCGCTGCGGATAATGCTTTTGAAAGATGTCGAACCGACGGCGCGCGCCAACGCGGCACGGGCGCTCGGCGCGGCCGAAGATCAGGATTCGCTGAAGTTTCTTCTCGAAGCCGCTGTTTCGGACAAAGATTTGCGCGTTCGCGTTTCGGCGATTCGCGCCGTCGGAAGTTTGAAAGACAAACAGGCCGCCGAAAAATTGCTCGAACGCGGCGAAAAATTATTTGAGATTCGCGGCACCGATCCGTCAACGACCATCCGCACAAAACCGCTCAGAAATCCGGTCGAGAAAAGCGAACTGCTCGAAATAGCGACCGTTTTGGGCAGACTTCTTCAGAATTCAAACGATAAAAGAGCCGTCGGATTTTTGGATAATCTGCGTCAATCAGACAAATTTGCGTCGTCCGAAACCGAAATTGCGCTGGCGCGAATTGCGCCGAAAATTTATGTTGATTCGATCGCCGCCGATGCCGGCAGTTTTTTTACAGAAGATTGGCGAACGAGTTCCGCCGCGTTTCAGGGTTTGGGCGAGATTGCGAATCTCGAAGCAAACAAAGAGACGGACGCGATAAAATCTCAAACACGAGTGCTGCTTGTTCAATTGATCAGTAGTTGGCTGACCATCGAACCGAAATCGAAACCGACCGACAATGCACGATTGGCAATTCCTGATCTGATCCGCGCTTTTGCCGCCTTCAAATCCGAAAACACTTCGGGCATTTTTCGCCCGATCCTCGAAGACGAACCCGACATTTTCATCCGCGCCGCGATCGCCGATGTCCTGGGCGATCAGCCGACAAACAAGGAAAATATCGACGCATTAAAAAAAGCATTTAATTTCGCGCTTCTTAACGATAATAATTATAACGACGCGATACTTTCGATCATGGACGCGCTTTTCAAACTCGACAAAAAAGAAGCTTCGGGTTCGCTGCTTGTCGGCTTAAGCTCGCCCGATTATCTCGTCCGCAAAAAAGCGTTCGAGCTGCTCGGCGATAAAGATCTGCAAAAAGAATTGCCCGGTCTGCCGACAACACTCGAAAATGCTCGGGCGAAAAAGAAAGATCAGCTTTCAAAATATAGCGTGAATTCAAAACTCGGCGTGATACTTAATACAAACGCTGATTACTTGCGCGCCGTTTCGCGCAAAAACGGATTGGTTAAAGCAGTTTTGACGACCGAAAAAGGCGCGTTCACGATTGATCTGATGCCTGAAGACGCGCCGCTTACGGTTGATAATTTCATCAAGCTCGCCCGCGCTGGATATTTCAACGGTTTGGCGGTTCACCGCGTCGTGCCGAATTTCGTGATGCAGGACGGCGATCCGCGCGGCGACGGCAACGGCGGCCCAGGTTGGGAAATCCGCTGTGAATTAAATCTGCTCGATTACGAACGCGGCGCGGTCGGAATGGCTCTGTCGGGCAAAGACACGGGCGGTTCGCAATGGTTCGTTACGCATTCGCCGCAACCGCATCTTGACGGCGGCTACACAATTTTCGGGCGTGTGAACGAAATGGATATGAAAACCGTCGATTCAATTGTGCGCGGCGATAAGATTTTGAGCGTCAAAATTGTCGAAACCGCCAAGACGCAAAGGAATAAATGAAAATCACAAATCTTGCCGGCTTGCCCGAAAACGAATTTGCTGAGATCTCTTTGCAGTTGGAAAAACATAAAACATTGGGGCAAGTTCTGACTTGGGCAAGCGCGCAGCCGAAAGATGATTTTCTGCCGCAAATTGTCGCCGAAGTCGTGACGCAAGATGAATTTACGCACGATGTCGTGATTCCGTATAAAAATTCATATTTGGTTTTTGATACGACCTGACTCGGCGCAATCACGGCAGTTGCCGTTTGGAATTTTCAGCCCGACGCGGATAAGTTGTTAGAATTTCGGCTTGAAAATAATTGGAAACCGATGCCTTCGAGTTTAAAGGGCGGCGATCAGATTTTAGGACACGCGGCCTGTATCATTAAAAAATAAATGGTTGAGCTCATCGAAAAAAACGAAAGATTTCTCGATACGGGAACAAAGATCTATGAGTTTTACGACGAATTTCTGGTCATTTGCCCGAAATGCAAATCAATGGCAAAGGTCTTGATTGATGAAGCGGAATTTGCGAAATTGCCGCAGCGAAAAATGGACAAGTTCCGCAACCAATTTTTCGCACCGCGCCGACTTGTTTGTTTAAGCTGTCTGCATCGTGATTTTTGGAAGGGCAATCAGATCGGTGTCGGTTCGAATGTTGACTGGTATTTTCGGCTTCCCTTGTGGCTCGAAATTTCCTGTTGCGGCGAGCGGCTTTGGGCGTATAATCTAAAACATCTTGAAATGCTCGAGCAATATGTCGGCGCGAAATTGCGCGAACGCACCATAAAGGGCCGCAGTTCATTTTTGAGTAAATTGCCGAAATGGATCAAACGAGCGAAAAACCGCGATGAAATTTTGAAGGGAATTGCGAGATTGAAGGAAAAAATGAATGGAAAATCTTGAACCGAAACCGAGCCGAAATCTTTTCGGTCTGTCGAAAAAGAAGCGCGGCGATGTCGAAGTCGAAGAAAGTCTCGATACGCTGGCATTTTATCTTGATGATCTGTTTCGGATTCCGGCCGTCGGTTGGCGATTCGGTCTTGACGCAATCATCGGCTTGATCCCGAATGTCGGCGACACGATCACCTCGCTGACGTCGTTTTACATTCTCGTCGCCGGCGTGCGCTACGGTGTGCCGAAGATCACGCTTTTACGGATGGCTTTCAATATCGGGCTTGATTATCTGGTCGGTTCGATTCCGTTTATCGGCGATGCGTTTGATTTTTTCTGGAAGGCGAACAAGCAAAACATGGATCTGATCCGTGAACGGGCGACCGGCAAGGGCAACGGCACGGCGAGCGATTATATTTTTGTATTTGGCATAATTTTGGTTTTGATTCTAATTTTAATTGCGTCCATCGTCGCAAGTCTGTATATTTTGGGAACTATTTTCACCGGTCTTTGGAATTATCTGAAATTTTAAACTGTAAATTATGACAAACAAAACTAACCGTCGCGCGTTTTTAAAAATTCTTGGCACAAGTTCTGTCGGAATTGCGCTTTCATCGCAAAATATTTTTGCTCAAAAGCGGAAAAAATCTTGCGTCATTATAGGCGCTGGATTGGCGGGTTTATCGGCCGCATTTAAGTTGAAAAATGCGGGCTGGCGGGTGACGGTTTTGGAAGCGCGGGAAAGAATCGGCGGGCGCGTTTTTTCACATTCACTGCCGCAAAATCCGAATTTGATCTGCGAACTCGGCGCGGAATGGGTTGGCGAAAGCCACGAGCGAATCAAAGCTCTGTGCGCAGATTTCAAAATTCCTCTGCAAAAACATCAATTCGACGATTATCTTTTGCAAAACGGTAAAGTGTCGCGTCCCGGAGCGTGGGGATTTTCCGAGCAGGCGCGCGCAGCCTTTGAAAAGATCAAAAACGGTTACGGCAAGCTCACCACTTTGCAGCAAAACAAACTGGATCGTCTCGATTGGTGGACCTACTTAGAAAAAATCGGTTACTCAAACGACGATTTGATTCTTAGAGATTTGATGGACAGCACCGATTTCGGCGAATCAATCCGCCACGTTTCTGCGTTTGGCGCACTTGCGGAATATGCTGAATCGAGTCCGAAAAACGAGATGGATTACAAAATAACGGGCGGAAATTCGCGTCTGACAGAAGAATTTGCAAAGCGCATCGGCGCGGAAAACATCAGGACAAAGACGCTTGTCACGGAAATAAATCAAGCAAAAGGACTCGTTACAGTCAAAACCGAAACCGATTCTTTCAAGACGGACGCCGTGATCTGCACCGCGCCGACACAATCGCTTTTAAGGATAAAATTCAATCCGCCATTGCCATCGGCGCAAACCGAAGCCGCCGAAAAATTAATCTACTCGCGGATTTGCAAAAACTCCGTGCTTTACGAAAAACGTTTCTGGAAGGACGAAAATTTCTCGCTTGTGTCGGACGTAACTTCGCATTTTTATTTTCACAGTACGCAGAATCAAGCAGGCCAAGAAGGAATTTTGACGAGCTATGCAATCGGTGAAAAAGCCGACATTCTCGCTTCGCAATCGAATGAGCGCCGGATGAAAATCATCACCAACGACTTAAAGGATTTTTATGAAGACGCGCCGAAATTGGCGCGAAGTATTGCCTCATATGCATGGCAGCGCGATAATTACACTGATGGCGCATACGCGCTTTATCGTCCAGGTCAGTGGTTCGGCATTCGTCCGATTTTACAGCGACCACATTTAAAGGTTTTGTTTGCGGGCGAACATCTCGCTGATTGGCAAGGATTTATGGAAGGCGCAATCGAAACGGGCGAAGCGGCGGCAGAGAGTTTGATAGGGTAAATTTTTGTTTATTGTTAGGTTATTAAAGATTTATGTTCGGTTTGATGAAGGCAAAAAAATGCGGAATGTCCGATGACGAGAAAGAGTTTCGACGGCTGAATTATTGCGGCACCTGTAAAACTATCGGCGCACTTTACGGGCAAAAATCGCGTCTGCTGCTCAATCACGACACGGTTTTTCTGGCGGAGATCTTGTCGGCTTTAAGCGGCGAAAACGTGCAGAATTGGCAAAGATCTTATCAATCATATAATTGCCTGAATTTACCGCAACGCGAAATGCCTGTGTCACTGCAATTTGCGGCGACGGCAAACGTTATCCTGACGGAATTCAAGCTCGCCGATCATATTGCCGACGAGGGAAAACGCCGCTATCAATTCGCGCAAAAGGCTTTTTCAAAAGAATTCCGAAAGGCGGAAAACCTGCTCAAAATCCGGAACTTTCCGCTTTCTGAAATTAAAGAGATTTTGAACACGCAAAGCAGGCGCGAACATACGGAAAGATCTTTAGACGAATTGGCGTTCCCGACCGCGCAAACAACTGCCGTTTTTTTCCGCGAAGGCGTGCGGCAGATCGGACGCAACGAACTTGAAAATCTCGCAGCGGAAATTGGTTTCGCGTTCGGCATGTTGATCTATTTGCTCGATGCTTTTGAAGATTACGAGAAAGATTTTCGCGGTCAAAAGTTTAATGCTTTTCGCGCCGCGTTTGATTTGAAAGCTGAAAAGTTAACCGCCGAAGCAAAGCGAGAGATCGCTTCTATTTTGTGCGAAATCGAAATCGAAATTATTGCTAAAATCCACGAACTTCCGATTGCCGAAAATCAAAGATCGCTTTTCGTTTCAAGACTTTCGCAGAACTTGCACAAAAAGCTCAAAACCAATTTACCGGTCTTAAAAGCGAACTCTGTTTGTGCGCCGAAACCGAAACAAACTTTCAAACAAAGATGGCAAACCGCCGCGGAAAGAGCGCGAAATCTTGCCCGAACTGATTCCTGGCAGATGCCGCTTGTTTTTCTATTCGTTTTTGCTTTCGCGCTCGTCGCTCCGGCGCGAATCGGTGAAGTAAGATCGGCGCGTGAATGTTTTGATCTGAGCTTTAATCTGATGACACTCGGCGCGATTTTCGGCTCAGTTTTGGCTTTTCCGAAAACGATCTTGATACAAAATCCTCAAGATAAAAAAAGTTTAAGAGAACAAATTGCTGATAATGTGACCGAAGAAACAACTGATGGTTGCTGTGATTGCTGCTGTGATTGCACTTGCGACGGTTGCTGCGACAATTGTGATTGCTGTAGCGGCTGTGATTGCAGTTGTGATTAGTAATATTCAATGAATAATCCTTTTTTTATTATCGAACCGAAGGGCAAAAAAGTTCCCGTAATTTTGAGCGTCCCGCATTCGGGTGTCGAATTTCCCGACGAATTGAAGACGCATTTTCGTCCCGAACTAATGAAACAGCCAGACGATACCGATTGGTTTGTCCACGATCTGTATAATTTCGCGCCCGAACTCGGAATTACCGTTATCCACGCTCGTTTCAGCCGTTGGGTAATTGATCTGAACCGCGATCCAAATAGCAAGCCTTTATACACTGACGGGCGAATCATCACGGAATTAGTTCCGAAAACAGATTTTCTCGGTAATTCGCTTTATTTTGACAAAGAGTTTGTGCCGGATAATATTGAAATCGAACGCCGTTTAAAAAATTATTATCGCCCGTATTATGAGAGGATCGAAAGCCTTTTAGCCGAAAGAATTGCTGAGTTCGGCACAGTCTTGCTGTGGGACGCGCACTCGATCCGCCGTTTTGTCCTGACGATCCAGGCCGAACCTTTTCCCGATCTTATTTTGGGCGACAACGACGAAAGATCGGCCGAAAAAGAAATTATCGAAATTGCCTTGAGCGGTTTAAGACAAGGAAAATTCGGCGTAAATCATAATTCGCCATTCAAAGGCGGAAACATTACGCGGCATTTCGGAAAGCCTGAAACGCGAATTCATGCTTTGCAGTTGGAAATGGCGAAAACGAATTATATGGACGACGACGAGCTGACTTTTAACCAATCGCGGGCAAACGAAGTCAGAAATGTTTTGCGTCCCTTGTTTGAAACGCTGATTGATTTTTTGGTCACAAAATAAAAAAACGGTTTCCGAATTTTCACGGAAACCGTTTTTTTTTCCTTACACAACCAAATTTTGCTTAGGACGCTTTATTTTCGACCGGCACAAAATTTCTGCCGAGCAAAAACTTGAAACGCTTGTCAAGTTCTTTGAGTTTTGTTTCCCGCAACACGTTTAAGTCTTTTAATTGCTTTCTGCCTTGCGGCGTATTGACGGTTTTTGCTTCGTCAATTTTGGTTTCGAGTTCAACAATAGCGTAATAGAGGTTTGAAAAACCTTCGTCGCCAATGGTCTCGGTCAAAAATTCTCCGATGATTCGTCTTCTCTCGAAATCGTTTTTGCCGACGCTTTGCATCGAATTGTAGGCGTAAATTGCCAAACGCGATTTGTTGATGCCGCCCAAAATCGCCGAAATGCCGTAATTCACATATTGCGGTTTTTCCGCAAACCACGATTCTTGAAGGATCGGATAAAGCACGGCGGAAACTCTTTCTTTTTGCGCCGGAGTCAGATGCCTGACAACGCCGACCGTATAAATTCCGTAACCGTCTTCGTTTATGACAAACGGACCTTTGCCCTTAAAGTTCGCGTCTTCTTCCTGATAACTCAAACCGTAAAAACTTTCCGCCAAATCGCCGATACCGTCTTCGCGGCTTTCACTGTTTTCAATGCTTTTGACAATCCATTCGGTCAGGAGTTCGTATTGATTTTCTTTTGCGGACACGATTTGTTCGAGTTCGCTCAAGTTTTTTTCGTAGGACGATAAATTTTTGTCAATTTCTTTTACGCCCGACATATAATCGGTAACGTAATATTTTCCGTCTTCCTTATTTTTGGTCAAAAAGAATAGATATTCGCCGCCGATTTTTATTTTTGAAAGATCGAAATAATGTTCGTATTCGGAAACAGGTTCCTCCATTTCCGAATTATCCTGACCCGGCTTCGGAACGTATTGCGCATACGCAAAAGAAACCGATTTCAAATCCTCCGGACCTTTGAAAACTTTCGTGAAAACTAGTTTTCGTTCGGTGTCCAGGCTATATCCGTATTCGTCTTCATTAGATTTTTTAGGCTCGCTTTCGCTGTCATATTTGGCGATGACAACCAACTCGCTGTTCATATAAAGCGCAAGCAAAGTTTGCGGTACGTCCTCACAGGCTTTGACGTTAGCCGTTATCAACAAAGAAGCCAAAACCAGCGTCGCAACCATCGCGGAAAAATATAAACGAGATTTTCTTAACATATAAACTCCGAAATTCCTCAAAATAAATTTGTGTAGAGACACATATGGAGAACGCTGAATTTAAGTCTTATTGCGCAATTTTCGGAATATTTTTTATGATTTGCAAAAATAATTTTTAAGCTTAGTTTAATTTCGTATTTTCGGACATTTTTGAGCGGCTCGGATATACTAAAAAAATGAGATCGTATCGCTTCAAAGCATTACTGCAAAATCACGGCTGGATTGAAAATGCAGTCGTGTCGATTGATGACGCCGGTAAAATAGTTTACGTTTGGCTAAACGCGGAAGGCGAATTTATCAACGGTTAAGCGTTGCCGGCTTTTAAAAATGCGCATT
>JANLTD010000219.1:0-2703 GCA_031362765.1 Acidobacteriota bacterium
CGGGTGGAAGCAAATGACACTTGGTCATTATTCGACCCGCACGAATGTCCAAATTTATCAGAAACTTATGGGGACGAATTTGAAGCTCTTTACGAAAGCTACGAAAGAGAAGGAAAAGCCAGGAAAGTAATAAAAGCACAAGATTTGTGGTTTGCGATTTTGGAATCTCAGATAGAAACAGGCACGCCTTATATGTTATATAAGAAGATCCGCGGTGCAAATTCGCTGTCTTTTGTCGGCGGCATTCCGATCTACGAACGCTATTTCCTTGGCAGCGAATATGATGTTCGCGGCTATAATACACGCTCAATCGGCCCGATTGCGCCGTTTGATACATATGTGACGACGCGTAATGTCGTTGCCGCCAGCAACATTAGCGGAACACCGACACCGATCACGGGATTAGATTCAGCGCGCTCCGCCGAAATCGCCGCACTTGGATTATTGACCGGCGCCGGAGGTTCAAACTCGGCTTTATATACCAATTCCTATCGTTTTATCGGCGGCGACACGCAGCTTTTGGGTAATTTTGAATATCGAATCCCGATCTTCGGACCTGTCAGTATGGCGGCCTTTGGCGATATCGGCGCGGTTTTCAATTTGCAAAAGACGGGAACGCAAACCATTAACAGTAATTTTCTGGCAGACGATACCTTTTTGGGCGCCGGCTTAGTAACGGCTTTGGCACTTAGAAACGCGCCCGTTTTGGAAAACAGTTTTGGCAGCGTCCTGCTTTACAATAATCAGGTTATTACCAAAACCCAGTTTGTTGACATTTTCTGCCGCGGCAATCGTTTCGGTTGTCCGGTCAGCTTGCCCGCCGGACTTCAACAGGTTTATCTGCGCGGAGAAGGCCAAACCAATTCGCTGGTACGGATTGACGACAGCGTGTTTGCCGGTCTCGGCGATTTTCGCGCCAGTGTCGGGATGGAATTACGCGTCCAGGTTCCGATCGTCAATGTGCCGTTTCGTTTGATCTATTTTTATAATCCGAATGCCAAGCTTGGACTCAGAAGTGAGTTGCCGAATCTGTTTTTGCCGGGTAAAAAAAGCGGTTTCCGCTTTACGGTTGGAAGGACATTCTAGCCGATTGACAAGATTTGCCTGATAATTTACGATTGCTTTTCTCAAAATTAATCGTAAAGACAGGCAACAATTTTAATATTTTAGGTTTCAAAGGAATGGTTAGGATAATAATAGCAACAACATTACTTTTGTAGATTTTGTACTGTTTGTGTTTTTTAACATTTTTCGTTTGAGCATTGATGATTTTCAAATTGAGTTCTTTATTTGAAATCTCAAATTATTAAGAAATTTATATTACAAAGTATTAAGGAGTATCAGTAAAAATAATGAAAACATTTCGTTTGATCGCCGCCAGTGCAATTTTTGCGGCAATTTTCGCGGTCTCGGCTTTTGCCCAAACAACCGCAGGTAAAGTTGGTCTAATCAATACCTTGGCTTTCGAGGATACAAAACTCGGCATTACAAAATATGTCGCCGCGTTGACCAGCCTTGACACCGAGTTTAAGCCGTCTTACACGGAGTTACAAACTTTGGCGACCAAAATCCAGGCGCTTGAGACAGAACTTAAAACTCTACAAGAACAAATTCAAAAAAATACCGTTCCTGTAAATCAGACAACCTTCACCACTAAGTCCGAAGAGTATGACAAATTGGGCCGTGAATTTAAGTTCAAGCAAGAAGATGCCAAAGCGCGGTATGAACGCCGTGAAGCTGCGGTGTTGGGGCCGATCCGTCAGGACATTGGCAATGCGATTCAGGAATTCACCAAGAAAAACGGTTTTGCGATGATGCTGGACATTGCCAAGCTCGATAGTGCCGGATTGATTCTCGGGGTTGATGAAACTGCGGATGTGACCAAACAGTTCATCACATTTTACAATGCCCGTCCGGCAACGACTGCAACCAAATAAAAGCAAATTTACAGAATTCAGGGGTCAATTAAAACTGACCCGAATTAATAAGAGCTTTGCTCACAAAGAAGCAGTCATATAAAAACAGCCTTGATTTAATCTAAGGAGTATCAGTAAAATAATGAAAACAATTCGTTTGATCGCCGCCGGTGCAATTCTTGCGGCAATTTTCGCGGTCTCGGCTTTTGCTCAAACAACCGCAAGTAAAATCGGTTTAATCAATACTTTGGCTTTCGATGATGAAAAAGCGGGTATCACAAAATATGTCGCCGCAATGAACAGCCTTGATGCCGAATTTAAGACGGTTTACACGGAATTGCAAACTTTGGCCACCAAAATTCAGGCATTGCAGAAAGAAATTGCAGGTTATCAGGACATTATCAGCAAAGGCGGTAAAATTCCGATTGCCGAGGCAGACCTTCAAAAAAAACTTGAAGAGTATGACAAACTGGGTCGTGAATATAAATTCAAAGAAGAAGATGCCAAGGCGCGGATTGAAAATCGCGAGCGAATCGTGATGGGACCGATCCGTCAGGACATCGGCAACGCGATTCAGGAATTCACTAAGAAAAATGGTTTCGCAGTGGTTTTTGACGTTTCAAAACTCGGTAATGCGGGTTTGATCCTCGGATTCGACGACACAGCTGACGTGACCAAACTGTTCTTCACATTTTACAATGCTCGGCCGGCAACGACTTCAGTTGTTCCGAAATATCAGAAAATTATTGGGTTTGTAAATCAGAAGTCAGAAGCCGGCGCAGAGGTC
>JANLTD010000267.1:0-7807 GCA_031362765.1 Acidobacteriota bacterium
GTTGAACCGCCTCGCTTCTCGATTCGCCGTGCAGAAGATGCGTGTAAATATTTTCGACGACGACGATCGCATCGTCAATCACCAGACCGCTCGCCGCCGCCATCCCGCCGAGCGTCATCAGATCGAACGATAACCCGACCAGATACATTGCCAGAAACGTCGCCAGAATCGTCACGGGAATGACGAGAATCGCGACAAAGGTCGTGCCGATGTTTCGTAAAAAGGCGTAGAGAATGACAACCGACAAGATCAGACCCAAAATTATCGCGTCCCTGACGGAATTCATCGAATCTCTGACAAGCAGAGATTGATCGTAATACGGCGCGATCCGAACATCTTTCGGCAGAGTTTTTTCGATCACGGCGAGTTCTTCTTTTACCTCGTCGGTGACAGTTACGGTGTTGGCATCGGGCTGGCGCAAAACATTGACAAGAACCGATTCTTGTCCGTCAGCCGTGACGATCGTGTAATTCGGTTCGGTGCCTTCGCGCACGTCGGCAATGTCGGAGATCAGCACATTCGCGCCGCCCACGTTGGCAACGACAATTGAATTGAGTTCGTCGGGCGATGCCGCCTGACCGCTGACGAGCGCGAGTTCAAGCTGATGATTTTCCTCGATCAATCCGGGCGAAGCGACGATATTGGCATTTTTGACCGCTTCGGAAACCTGGCTCACGGTCACATTTCGCGCCGCGAGTTTTTCCGTATTGATCTCGATATGAAATTCGCGCACCTTTCCGCCCTGGACGCTGACTTCGCCGACTCCAGCCAGCCGTGCGAGACGCGGACGAATCGTGTAATAAGCAATGTCACGCAAAACGGTCGTATCGCGTTTATCGGAGATCAAACTGTAACCGACAACCGGAAATACGGCGAAGGTTAATCTTTCGACGCGATTTATCTTCGCGGCCGCGGGCAGAGCCACCTGAGGAAGCCGCGCCTGCACAAGTCCCAGAGATTCCTTCGGACGAACGCTCCAATCGAAAAACAAATTCACTTCTACCGAACCGCGAGCGGTCGTTGATTTAATGCGTCGGATTCCCGGAATCCCGTTCATCGCTTCCTCGATCGGACGCGTTACCGAAACAAGCATCTGATCGGCGGGAACTTCGCCGTTATCAACCGTGATGATGATGCGCGGAAAATCCGTGTTCGGAAAGATCGCCGTCGGTAATTGCCACGCCGCATAAAGCCCGGCGGCGCACAAAAGCAGAACGAGCACGATAACGGCGCGTTTTTGTTCTGAAATTATGCGGGCGATGTTCATAAAATTTTTAGAAGAGGAGAAAAAGTGAAGAGGAGAAAAGGAGACGAAAAACTATCTGACCGGTCTCCTCTTCTGCTCTTCACTTTTTCTCCTCTTCTTTATCTTCATCTTTCGCGTTCTTTATCTTCATCTTTCGCGATCTCGACCTTCGTGCCGTCGGGCAGCGCGTAATTGCCTTCCGTGACGACGGTTTCGCCGCCTTCCAGACCTTCCGTGATCTGGATCTTGCCGGCTTGTTTGATACCGACCTTGACCTTTGTTTCGCGCGCGGTTGATGTCTCGTCAATCGTCATCACCGTTCCTTCCTCGGAATTTGAAGCGTCGAGCGTGACGGCGGAAACCGGAATGACGACCGCATCGTTTGCCGGGTTGGCGGAAATAACGAACTGCACCGAATCTCCGGTGCGAAGGAGTCCGCGCTCGTTAACGAAATTTGCCCACACCTCGACCGTCCGGTTTTGCGTATCCGCCGAACGGCTGATCAAAGTTACTTTTCCCGCCATTCGCTCGTCGGGCGCGGACGGCAAATAGATCGTCACCGCATCGCCCGTTCGCAAAGCCGCGACAACCGTGTCGGCAAAATTCGCTTTAACAATGACCGCGCTCGTTTCAGAAATTGTCAAAAGGCGCGCGCCTTGGGCGGCAAATTCGCCTTCGTACTGAAACTGGTCGGTCACAACACCCGCAATCGGCGCGCGGACTTGCGCCAGATTCCCTTGCGTTTCAATTGTGTTGATTCTGTCCTGCGCTTGTCTGATCTTGTTTTCAGCGATCGAGCGGGCGTTCGGATTAACGGCGGAAGTATTTAATTTTGAATTCTTCCCGGCGAGCCGCAAAGCGTTTTCGGCATTGGTTAAGGCAAGCCGCGAAGATTCCAGTTCCTTGAGCGCAAGTCCGCCTTTGTCGTATAAATCCTTGCGCCGTTCAAAAGTTGCGCGGGCGTTATCGGCGTTGGCTTGCGCGTCGGACAGATCTTTTTCCGTCTGCGCGCGAGTTTGCGGGATCGTCACTTTTTGCAAAGTTTCGAGATCGAGTTTGGCTTCACCGAGCGCGGTTCGCGCCTCTCTCAACTGCGCCTCTAAATCCTGTGAAGCCAGCACAGCGAGGACTTCCCCTTGTTTGACATACTGATTTTTAAGAAGGCGCATCTGCTTTATCTGCGCCGAAATGCTTGCGCTAACGGTTGATTGTTCGGCGGGCGCGACCGTTCCGATTGCCGTAAATTCCTGCGCGATCGATTGCTTTTCCGCTTGCGCAACCTTTACACTGACGACGATTTCTTCTTTTGGTTCTTCTTTCGTTTCGACGGCCGCTTTATTGCGTTCGAGATAAAAATAACCGCCGATCAAAAGCAAAACGAGCGCGACGATTCCGAGCACGACAAAAAATTTACGGCGCGGCGCGGATTCTGTTTCGTCACTTTCCGAAAATGAAATTTCTTCGTTTTCCAATTCGGAAATTTCATTATTCTCGATATTTTTTTCTAAATCTTCCTCGCTCATTTCATCAAATCCCAAATCCCAAATCCCAAATCCCAAATTCATTGTCCGATCGCCCGCAAAAGTCTGGCACGCGCCGTTTGATAATCAAAAATCGCCTGATAGAGCGTTTGTCTTTGCGCAATCAGCAGATTTTGCGCGTCGGTCACTTCGACGATCGAGGCTTCGCCGGCACGATAACGCGCCAGGGAAGCCGACAAATTTATCTCGGCATCCGTAATGCTTGCGCCGAGTTGTTTAATGCGTGAAGCGGCAGCAACAGCTTGCGTCCGCGCCGCGTAAAATTGCTGCACAAATTGACGTTCGGCCAGAAGGCGGTTGTTTTCCGTTTGCTGTAATTTAAGTTTCGCCTGCGTTTCGCGCGAACGGCTCGCGCCCCGGTCAAACAGCGGAATCGTGACGCCGACGCCGGCCTGCACGCCGGTCGAATTTCCGACGCGGTTTGCCCGCAGAGAATCGGAAATAAAACCGCCGCTGACCCAATAATTGATCTGCGGTTTGCGTTCCGCCTGCGCGATTTTCACGTCGGCTTCGGCTTCTTTTTTGTCGGCTTCAAACTGTGCAAATTCTGGACGCGCGGCAATTGCCATTTCGGTATAACGCTCAATTTCATTGTCCTTCGGCAATTGAATGAGCAATTCTTCGGCGGCGATCGGCGCCGAAAAATCAAACCCGACGAGAAACCGCAAAGCATCCGCCGAAATGGTTTCTTCCGTCTGCGCCTGAATTAGTTCGTCACGGCGTTGGGCGGTTTGAAGCCGCGCTCTGACCTGATCAACCGGCGCAACCTCGCCCGCATCGAGCTGTAATTTGACATTTGCTTCAAATCCTTCGGCCGATTGCAGATTCTCGGCCGCGCCGCGCCGTTTGGTCGTCGCCAGCGCAAGATTGTAATAAGCCTCGCCGACCGCTTGAATAAGCTCGCGCCGCGCGATCTCGCTGCCGGCACGCGCCGATTCAAGCAATGCGTGGCTTCGTTCGAGCGTCGCCTTTAACTTTCCCGACACGTCAATTTCGCCGGCCGCATTGATCAAACCCTGAAATTCGGTGATCGCGTTCGCACCTAAAAAAGACGGCGGACGCTGAGATGCGTCAACCGGTTTTGAAAACGACGGCGAAGTGTAGATAAAATTCGGCTGAATCGAAACTTTTGGGTAAAAGCCTGATTTTGCCTGCCGCACATCTTCCACCGCGATCTGTTCGTTGATTTGTGCCGCTTTGTAATTCGACGCTTGTTTGAGTGCCAGTTCAACCGTTTCGGCAAGCGTTAGAGGCTTTGCGCCGTCAACATTTGTCCGCGTTTCGTCTGATGTTTTACTAACAGAAATAATTTTCGGCAGTTCGGTTTGCGGGAAAACACGAACCGCCAAAAGTAAAATTATACAAATGAAAAATAGTCTTCCGTTTATCAGATCAAACCTCGAAGATTTTTAGTTTTTCTTTTTCTCCAGACGTTTTTCGTCCGCTTCTTTCTGCGCGTTTTCTTCCTCGACGCCGATCACTTTGCCGCTGTAAGCGTCAATATTTACCTCGGTAATTTTGCCTTTTGCGTTGCGAATGTCAAATGAATAGATCCATTTGCCTTTTTCTTTTTCGAGCTCCGAACTTTTGATTGTGCCCGTTGCTTGCTTCATCGCAATTGCCTTGGCGCGTTTCATACCGATTTTTTTCGCTTGTGCATCAGCAGCCAAAGTTCCGAAACCCAATATTGCGACCAATAAAAATAAAATTGTCTTTTTCATAAATAGCTCCTTGTAGATCAAATTTGAATTACAGATTACTACATCGAAAATGAACACAGGATTAACATAAAAATTTGGTGTTAAAAATTTTCGGAGTTTTGTTTTCTAAACAGAAAATCACTGAAAGCAATTGTCAAAACCCAAACAAGAGCCGCCGCACACCCCGCCAAAACGTCGCTCGGAAAATGAACCCCGAGATAAATGCGCGAAACTCCGATCAGGAAAACAAGCGTCGGCGCGAATATCCAAATCGAAATTTTGACGCCGCGCGTTTTTATTCGCGCAGTGATCAGCCACGCCAGAACTACGTAAAAACAAAACGAACCGAGCGCGTGCCCGCTCGGGAAACTGTAGGACGCGGGCAGAGGATAATTAAAAAACGCTTCGGGGCGCGCACGTTGAAAAAATAATTTAAGAGTCATTTCGAGAATAACTTCGCCCGCCATTGTCAGCAAAAGAAGTGCGGCGGCGTGTTTCCACTTAAGCAGAAGAAAAATTATCGTCATGCCAATCAAAACGCTGACGATAAATGCGACCGAGCCGGTCATTGACAGAAAGATCATCAATTTCGTAAGCCCCGGGGTTGCCGTTTGATGAATTGTTTGACGAACAGTTTCGTCAAATATTTTTGTTTCACCTTCAAAAACTTCGTCCGCCAACCACAAAAAAAATATCAGAGAACTAACCGCCGCAATAAAGCCGAGCAATAATCTTTTCCCCACATATTGCCGGACTTTTCCGCCAAGTTCGGCAAACGTCAGTTTTATTCGATTTGTTTTGTTGCCGGTCAAATTATTTTTTTTGCGCTGATCTTAAAAATTACTGCAAAAACGCTTCCTGTTTCGTCGGAAGAAACAAGTTCGATTTTCCCTTGATGAAGTTTGGCGATCCAATCGGCGATTGCCAGACCCAAGCCCGCGCCGCTCGTTTCGGTTTCTTCAGCGCGGCGGCGGGCTTTATCCGCCCGATAGAACCGCTCAAAAATTTTCGGCTGTTCCTGATCTAAAATACCGATTCCGGTGTCGGAAAACGTGATCCGATAATCGCCGCCGATTTTTTGCGCTTTGATCTTGATCTCGCCGCCTTCGCGGTTATATTTGACAGCGTTGTCGTGCAGATTCAGAAACATTCGGTGAAGAAGCTGCTCGTCGCCTTGAAAAGGCATTTCTTCCAACGCTTCAAGCTGGATCGAAATATTTCGCTTTTCCGCCAGAACCCGAACGGCACGCGAACAATCCGCCAGTATCTCTTCCAAATAAATCCGCCTAAAATTGGTTTGAAATTGTCCGGCATCCGCCCGCGCCAGCGTGAACAGGTCTTCGACAATATGGGTCAGGCGCTTGCTTTCGTCGTGAACGATCGAGAGCGATTCGCGGTAATCTTTCGACGCACGATTCGCTTTTGAAAGCGCGACTTCCGATTCGCCGCGAACGATCGCAATCGGCGTCCGAAGCTCGTGCGAAGCGTCCGCCATAAATCTTTTTTGTTGGGCAAATGAATTTTCCAAACGGCTTAAAAGCAAATTAAACGTCGCGGCAAGCGTTCCGAGTTCGTCCTTTTCGTTCGCCACCGGAAGCCGTTCATGAAGATTTGTCGCGCCGATCTGCGAGGCCTGGCGGCTCATTTCGACGATCGGCGACAGACTTTTCCACGCCAGAAAATAACCGCCGATCCCGGCCAGAAGAAGCGCGAGCGGAACGGCGACGAGAAAGATCCGCGTCAGGCGGTATTCAAATGTTTTTTGTTCTTTGAGCGAATAAAAGATCAGCAAACGATATTGATTTTGCCCGCTCTCCAATGGCGAAACGTAAACGCGAAAATTTTCCTGATCGATCGACACCTCGCTCAAAGACGCAGAATTTTCAATGCCGTTCGGTAAAAGAAATCTGGCTGTCGAAGCGATCAACCGTCCGTCACCAGCAAAAACCGCAAATTGATAATCGCGGAAACTAAATTCGTTAAGCGTTTCGCTGATCGTTTGGTCGGATTGCCGATTTTCTTCTTCATCCGCTTCCTCGGCTTCGATCGCGACCTTGAAATTACGCGACATTTCTTCAAGCCGCGAATTTAAATCACGATTCAAAACTCTGATCATGAAAAAATAGGTCAGCAACGCGAAAACAATGATCACCACCGCCAGAATAGCGACATACCAGAGCGTCAGCCGTGTGCGAACCGAATCAAGCATTTTCATCCAGAATATAACCGGCGCCGCGCCGCGTGTGAATCAACTGCACCGCAAAACCTTCGTCCATTTTCGAGCGCAGACGTTTGATGTAAACCTCGATCAGATTTGAAAAAGAATCAAAATTCTCGTCCCAGACGTGCTCGGCGATCGCGCCGCGCCCGACGACGCGCCCGCGTTCACGCGCCAGATATTCGAGCAATGCATATTCTTTGGTGGTTAAAATAATTTCCTTCCGGCCGCGCCAAACTCTCTGCGCCGTCGTATCAATCTCTAAATCGCTGATGACGATCTTAGCGGGACGAATTTCTTTGTTGCGCCTGAGCAATGCACGGATTCGTGCCAACAATTCATTGAAAGCAAACGGTTTCGTCAGATAATCGTCCGCGCCGAAATCCAAGCCTGTAATTTTATCTTCGACCGCATCACGCGCCGTCAGCATCAAAACCGGAGTTTTGATATTTTTCTCGCGCAGTTCACGGCAAACCGCAAAACCATCTTTTTTCGGCAGCATCACGTCGAGAATTATCACGTCGTATTCGTTGATCGCAGTTTGATAAAGTCCCGCTTCACCGTCCCCGACTGTATCAACCGCATAACTGTTTTCGCGCAGACCTTTGGCGACAAAATTGGCGATCCGAATATCATCTTCAACCAGCAGAACACGCATTTTGCAATTATACACAAGGAAAAATGAATGGAGGATTAATTTGAGTATAAAAAAAGAGTTTTACTGATTCCCGGTAAATGAAAAGACTTCCTCGGCGATCTGTCTCGCGACTTCAAACGAATTCAGTTCCGGTTTGATGATGAAATGCCAGTCTGCCAGACAATAAACTCTTTGTCTTTCTTCAAAAAGCCGCAATGCGTCCGGTTTGTTTCGCGCCAACGGGCGGACGCGTTTTGAGGCGGAAATATTCAGCCAGCAATGCTCGAAAGTGGATTCCAGCCAAACGGTCGTGAAATTATGCGACTTTATCAAACGGCGATTTCCTTCGATCGTCCACGCGCCGCCGCCGAGTGCAATTATTGTTGCATTTGTTTCCAAAATTCGCCGCAGGCTGGCGGTTTCCACCTGACGAAATTTTTCCATACCTTCCGCCTCGATAATTTC
>JANLTD010000307.1:0-3228 GCA_031362765.1 Acidobacteriota bacterium
AAATGCCCTCGGTCCTCAAACAAAAAACCATCTTGCTCGAAAGATGGCAATGGCTCGGACTTTTGATCCTTTTGATTCTGGGCATCATCGTCTCGCAGATCGCCAGAATCGTAGTTTCATTTGTATTCGGAAGAATTCTCAGACGTCGTTATACATTTTTGACAGACGAACATCTCAAACACCTCTACGCGCCGGTTGGTCTCCTCGCATTTGTCATAAGCTTCCGGCTCCGTTTGCGTGCTTTGGCCTTGACCCAAAATGCTCTTGTCTTTTTTCGGACGACAATGTTTCTGCTGACGGCGATTGCCATTATTTGGATGGCTTACAAAGCAGTTGACATAATATCCTTTAAGCTGCGAAAGAGATCGCTCGAAACCGAATCGAAAACGGACGATCTGCTGGTGCCTTTTATCGGTGTCATTATCAGAATTGCGATCGTTATCATCGGCGTAATTATTGTTGCGGAAAACCTGAGTTTTAATGTCACAGGTTTGATTGCGGGACTCGGCATCGGCGGAATTGCGATCGCGTTGGCTTCGCAGGAAACTCTCAGCAATTTTTTTGGCTCACTCGTTTTGCTGATCGAACGCCCGTTCACTTCAGAGGACCGTGTTGAAATTAACGGTGTTCAAGGCACGATCAAAGAAATAGGACTTCGAAGCACGAGAATTTTTACGATTGACAATACTTTGGTAACACTGCCGAATTCAAGTATCGCCAAGGCAAATATCGTCAATGATGGAAGCAAAGGTCATCGGAGCTGGATCGTAAAGCTTTCCGTTCCGTATCAAAACGGCGCTGCAAAGATTGAAAAAATGTGCGACGGAATCACGGAAATTATCAAAAAGAGCGAATTCGTGGATAATGAATTATTCAAAGTTCATCTTTTTGACATCAGTCCCCCATCGCTGATCTTAAGGATCGAACTCAAGATCAAAGTTGACACTTATGATTTTGAACTGGAAGCACGGAATCAATTTATTGGGGAAGTTCTCCGGCTCGCCGACAAATTGCAAATTAAGCTGTAAGTTCCGAACTAAAAAAGCAGTTCAAATCAGAGGGTGTAGGATGAAGATCAGGACGAGGAGATTTACCGAATCTCCTCGTCCTTGATTAGCCTGCGTCAAATGGTTTTGATATGCGATCTAGCCGTCACGTTCTTTAAGCACCGAATGAGCCGATGACAGCCTCGCGATCGGAACCCGGAACGGTGAACAACTGACGTAATCAAGTCCGATCGAATTAAAAAACTCGATCGAACGCGGATCGCCGCCGTGTTCGCCGCAGACGCCGATCTTTATTTTCGGATTGACCGAGCGTCCGCGCTCGACCGCAATTTTGATAAGTTCCCCGACCCCGACCGTATCGAGCGTCTGAAACGGATCATCGGGATAGATCTTGCTGCCGACATATGCCGGCAAAAAGCGTCCCGAATCATCGCGGCTCAGCCCGAGGGTCGTTTGCGTCAGATCATTTGTTCCAAACGAGAAAAAGTCCGCATGCGCCGCAATTTTGTCGGCAACCAAAGCCGCCCGCGGCAATTCGATCATCGTCCCGACCAAATAGCTCAATTCAATGCCTTGTTCATTCATCACCTGGCGGGCAACCTCGCGGATCAATTCAGCCTGATTGGTAAACTCTTCGGGCGTTGAAACGAGCGGGATCATAACTTCGGGACGAACTTCGAGGCCTTCGCCGGAAACCTCGCACGCCGCTTCAAAGATTGCCCGTGTCTGCATTCTCGTCACTTCGGGAACAACGATTCCCAGACGACAGCCGCGCAGACCGAGCATCGGATTGGCTTCGGAAAGCTGCTCAACGCGGCGCAGAAGTTTGCGTTTGTCGGCAATTTCGTCAATCAGAAAATCCATCTCTTTCGGGCCGGCTTGCTGTGCCTTAAATTTCAATTCGTTGAGTTCTTCGGTTAATTCGTGCTTGTTCGGCAAAAATTCGTGAAGCGGCGGGTCGAGCAGGCGAATCGTCACGGGCAAGCCTTTCATCGCCCGGAAAATTTCCATAAAGTCTTGTTTTTGAAAGGGCAGAAGTTTTGCCAGTGCTTTTTCACGTTCGCCGGTACCGCTTGCAAGGATCATCTCGCGCATCACTTCGAGACGTTCATCGCCAAAAAACATATGTTCGGTGCGGCAGAGTCCGACGCCTTGTGCGCCGTAGTTTTTTGCCACGGTCGAATCGTGTCCGGTATCAGCGTTGGCGCGAACTTTCAAACGGCGGATCTCATCAGCCCACGACATCAGTAATTCAAAATCCTCATCAAGATTCGGCTGAACAGTCGGTATTTTCCCGCGAAAGACATTTCCGTGTGTCCCGTCAATCGTGATCCATTCCCCTTTCGTCACGGTAATATCGCCGACGGTCAGCTCATTATGGCTGTAATTGATGTTGAGCGCCGTCGCGCCGGCAACGCACGGTTTGCCCATTCCGCGGGCGACCACAGCAGCATGGGATGTCATCCCGCCGCGCTGCGTTAAGATCGCCTGGGCTAAAACCATTCCGTGAAAGTCGTCAGGACTTGTTTCGCGGCGGACAAGGATGACTTTTTGTCCTTCTTTTGCCAGTTCTTCGGCTTCATCGGGCGAAAAGATGACGATCCCATGTGCCGCGCCCGGACTTGCCGGAAGTCCGCTGACCAACACTTCGGTCTTATCAGCCGGGTCGATCATTGGATGAAGAAGCTGGTCAAGCTGGTCGGCCGAAACTCTCTGCAAGGCCGTATTCTGATCTATCAGACCTTCTTTGACCATATTAACGGCGATCTTAACCGCTGACGCGCCGGTACGCTTTCCGGTTCGGGTTTGCAGGATAAAAAGTTTTCCGTCTTCGATGGTAAATTCGATGTCCTGCATTTCGTGGTAATGTTGTTCGAGCCGGTTTGTGAAATTCAGCAGCTGCGCATAAATTTCAGGCATTTGTGTTTCAAGGACCGATATCGGATTCGGCGTCCGGATTCCGGCGACGACATCTTCGCCCTGCGCGTTGAGGAGATATTCACCGTAGAGCGATTTTTCGCCCGTTGCCGGATTTCGCGTGAAGCAAACTCCCGTCCCGCTGGTTCCACCCAAATTTCCGAAAACCATTGATTGGACATTGACCGCAGTTCCGAGATCGCCGGGAATTCGATGAACGCGCCGGTAATCAACCGCCCGTTTACCCATCCACGAATCAAAAACCGCCGCGATTGACATTTTCAGCTGTTCTTTGACATCTTCG
>JANLTD010000310.1:0-1919 GCA_031362765.1 Acidobacteriota bacterium
TCGAGCGCGGAATATACACGCGGTCGCGCCTATCTGAACGAACTCGCGACCGTCACGGGTGGGAAAGTTTTTCGTCCCGAATCAACGCCGGGCGGTTTGACCTCCGCTTTCGAGAGCATCGCCGACGAACTGCGCCGCCAATATAATATCGGTTACTACCCAGCCGAGGCAGGCACGACCGGTGACCGCAAGCAGATCCGTGTTCGCGTCAATCGCCCGAAACTCCTGATCCGCGCCCGCGACAGCTATATTGTCGGCGGCAACGTTGGTTCTTAAATCATCAGAAACAGTATCATAAATGTTTTTTGAAAAAATAGTCCGGCAATAAATAAAGGCTGTTTTCGCCGAGGAGCGCAGGCATCCCCGGCGTGCTAGGTCGCGCTTCGCGGTGTAAAAGCGTTCCCATAGAATTTAAGTTGAATCCGGACAAGGCTTTTTGAACGCTTGCGCGCTCAGCAGGCAAGGATTTCTGCGCTTTCGGCAACGATACTGCTTCTTTTTATCGCCGCATTTATTTTTCTATGAACATAAGGCGGGACTCAAAACTTTGTCCGTAAACCCGATCAAATAACAAAGGCGGCAAATGAATGCCGCCCGCGTCTTTTTATCTAATTGTTTGCTTGCCCGTTTTTCGCTTTAAGGCTGATTAACGGTTTTCTTTTTGCGCGTCCGTCCCGATTTGCGGTCTGATCGGCGCGTTCGCCCCGTCGCGCCGTAGAGCGGGCTTGTTCGCGTTGAAGCAACGCTCATGGCAAGCAAGGATGCCTTGCGCTCCAGTCCTAAAGTTTTCGATTACTGCGAGTAACAACTTATTACTGACGCATTACTTTTCCCGGCGTATTATTCTTGACGCTTTTCTTAGTTATTTCAGAAAATGGACATTCCTGTTTTGGTTGTTAGAAGTTCAAGCGATCTCATTCCGAGAACTGAATTCCCTTTTTCATTGAGCCTCGGCGACCAAACGGCGACCGCGTATTTTTTCGGATGAACGGCAACGATTCCGCCGCCGATACCGCTTTTGCCGGGAAGTCCGACCTTATAGGCGAATTCGCCCGATTCGTCGTAAAAACCGCAGGTTTGCATCAGCGCGTTGAGGCGTTTGATCCGGCTTTGCGTGAGGATCTGTTCGCTTTTGTGCGGCGTTTTTCCTTCGTTGGCGAGAAAAAGAAACGACGATGCCAGTTCGCGGCAGGTCATTTCGATCGAGCATTGGTGAAAATAAAGATCAAGTACCTCTTCCGCGTCGTTTTCGAGATTGCCGAACGATTTCAGCAAATTTGCGAGTGCCGCGTTGCGAAAACCGGACGATTTTTCGGATCGGGCGACCGCGCGATTAAAGCCGATCTCGCGGCAGCCGCCTAAATTTCGTACAAATTCGAGAAAATCATTTTTTGGCTCGGCAAGATGCGTGACCAAAACGTCGGCAATCACGATCGCGCCGGCATTGATAAAGGGATTGCGCGGCTTGCCTTGTTCGTATTCGAGCTGGACAAGCGAATTGAAAGCATTTCCCGACGGCTCAACGCCGACGCGTTCCCAAATCTTCTCACCCAAAAACGTCAGGGCGAGCGCGAGCGAAAGAACTTTGGAAATGCTCTGGATCGAAAATTTCTCGTCAGCGTCGCCGACCGAAAAATGCTCGCGTTCGGTCGTGATAAGATGAATTCCAAACTTTCGGGGATCAACCAAAGCGAGTTCGGGTATGAAGTTCGCTACCTTTCCCTGGTCAGAAAAGGGCGCCACATCGCGCCTGATCTCTTCCAGGATTTGCTGATAATTGTTGTCCATCATTTAGTTTTCCGAGCAACAAAAATAATCAAATATTTGTCTTCGTTCTTCGTTCAGAGTCCACGCCTTCAGCGTGCCACCGCCGCGCGCACGCCTCGCGGTTTGCCGCCTGAAGGCGGGACTCAAAACTT
>JANLTD010000313.1:0-5466 GCA_031362765.1 Acidobacteriota bacterium
CTTGGCGCGGTCAATTGTCACTTGAATTTCGGGCGTTCCCGCGTCGATCGAACTGTCAGGGTCGCGGAAACTCGGATCCTGGCGCATTTTTTCGACAAGTTGGGCCGCATATTGATTGAGCTGCTGCAAATCGGGACCGGCAAGGTAATAACCGATGCCGGACCCGCCGCGTCCGAGACCGAGACTGCCTGAAATTGAAGAGGCTGCCGAAACATTTACGCGATAATCTTTTGTTTGATATTGTTTGATGATCTGGCGCGCTTTATTGAGAAGTTCGGCCTGCGACGATTTTCGCTGATTGACGGGCACCAGAGTAATATTAACTGAGCCGACATTTGCTGATCCTCCTCCTCCTCCTCCTCCGAAACCACCCGCTAATACCCATGTATTTTTAACGCCCGGCAATTGTTCGCGGACATCACGTGCGATCCGGTCGAGAATGGATTGTGTCGCCGAGAGCGAAGTGCCTTGCGGACCGCGCAGGCTGATCTGAAACGCCGATTCGTCTTCGTCAGGCAAAAACGCCATTCCGACATACTTAAAAAGCGGATAGATCGAAGCGACGACCAAAATACAGATCAGCACAACCGCCCATCGAAACCGCATCGAAATCTTCAGCAACCAAGTATAGCTTCGGTCAATTTTGCTGTAAAACCAACTCTCTTTGCTTGTATTTCGGATTTCGGATTTCGGATTTCGGATTTGGTTATCGTTTTCAAGCGTTCCGTCACCCGAAATCTCTCCGTTGGTTTCCGTCTCCCCGTCTCCCCGTCTCCCCGTCTCCCCTTCTTCTTTACGAGGTTTTATCCATCGCGCCGCGAGCATCGGCGTTAAGGTGAACGAAACGATCAGCGAAACGGCAATTGCCGCCGCGCTCGTCAAACCGAAACTTGACATAAACCGACCGACGATGCCCGTCATAAATCCGACCGGAATAAACACGGCAAGCAGCGAAAGCGTCGTCGCCAAAACCGCCAGACCGATTTCGCGGGTGCCTTCGACCGCCGCTTGATACGGATCCATTCCTTTTTCTTCGACAAAACGGTAAATATTTTCAAGCACGACGATCGCGTCGTCAATGACGATGCCGACCATCAGAGTCAGAGCAAGCATCGTCATTTGATTGAGCGAATAACCGAGCGCGGCGATGACCGCGAAAGCGGCGATGATCGAAGTCGGAATTGCGAGTGCCGCGATGATCGTCGTGCGGACATTCCACAAGAAAAGAAAAACGATGATTGCCGCAAACAAACCGCCGAGAATAAGGTGTTCTTCGATCGCGTGAAGCGAATTTTCGATAAATTCCGATTGGTCGCGCGTGATCGCGATCTTCATATCCGGCGGCAGATTCGGAATGATCTTCGCCATTCGTTCCTTGACTCCGTTAATGACGGCGATCGTATTTGAGCCGGATTGTTTGCGGATCGCCAGCGAAACCGACTGCACGCCATCAAGCGAAGCGGCAGTTGAAGCATCCGCGCCGCCATCTTGCACACGCCCGATGTCTTTGATCTTGATCGGAAAACCATTGCGCGAGGTGATGACGATCTCGCCAAACTGATTTACTTCGGTTAGCTTGCTGATCGTCCGAAGCCCGGAAGTCTTTGCTCCTTCGATCAAACTTCCGCCCGGCAGCTCCAGATTCTGGCTGCGGATCGCATTGGAAACTTCGGTTATCGAAAGATTGAAAGCCTTGAGCCGGGTCGGGTCAATGTAGATCTTAATTTGCCGGTCGCGGCCGCCGAAAATAACCACTTCGCCGACACCGTCGGAAGATTGGATCCGTTCCTGGATCTGTGAATCAACAAAATCGGTCAAGGCAACCACGTCGCGCGGCGCACTGATCGAATAGATCAAAATCGGCATCGAATCCGGATCGGATTTTCGAACTGTCGGAGGATCAGCCGTTTCCGGCAGACGATTGATGACGGTCGAAATTTTCTGCTGAATTTCCTGATACGCCTGATCCGGATTTTTTTCGAGATTAAAGGTCAGCGTAACGTTTGAACTTCCGCGCGAAGACGAGGAAGTCATCTGGTCAATGCCGGGAACCGTGTTGACCGCGCCTTCGATAATATCGGTCACTTCGGTTTCGATTTCCGCCGGAGCCGCGCCCGTGTTTGAGGTTGAGATCGAGATCGTCGGCAGATCAATTTTCGGAAAACGGTCAACACCGAGCGTAAAAAAACTGAATCCGCCGACGACCGTCAAAAACATCACGATGACGGTCGCGAAAACCGGACGATGAACACAAATTTCAGCTAACCATTGCATAATTTTTCGAGGGATGAGGGATGAGGGATGAAATCTCATCGCCTGCCCGTCATTCGTCGTCCCTTTAATTTTCAAAATATGAGTCAAGGTTTCGGGCTTTCTAATTCATCCCTCATCCCTCATCCCTCATCCTTAGAAAGCCACCTTCGCGCCTTCGTAAAGCTGCGGTAAATTGCTTGTCGCGACCATTTCGTCGGCATTCACGCCGCTCAATATTTGATACTCGGCGTTTTCTTGAGTGCCGAGCTGGACGGTGCGAAGTTTGGCGATGCCTTCAACAATCACGAAAACGCGCTGGCTTTGCGTGCTTTGATCGTTCAAGACGGCTTCCTTCGGGACGAACACACCGAGATTTCCGCCTTCACGCGTGATTTTTGCGGTCGCAAACATTCCAACACGTAGCGCGTTATCGCTGTTTTCAATTTGCGCTTCGATAATTGCCGAACGCGAATTCGTTTCGACCGACGGATTTACTGCCGTCACACTGCCGCCGAAAGTTCGGTCTTTGTAGGCGTCAACCTGAATTGAAACGCCGCGCCCGATTCCGATATACGGAACATCCGATTCGGCGATCTGAATCTGAACCTTGATCGGATTCGTCCGCAAAACGGTTGCAATGACCGAAGCCGACGAAACATATTCCCCGACCGCGACCGGACGATTGCTGACATAACCCGAAAACGGTGCACGAACGACGGTGTCCGCAACCGCTTGTTCGGCGGTCGCCACCTGCGTTCGCGCTGATTCGACATTGGCCTCGGCGCTTTTTATCGCCTGATTATTTTGTTTGGCGGTATTGATCGCCGTTTCGAGATTTTGCCTGGCGTTGTTCGTGCGCGCACGCGCCGTATCGCGGGCGGTGCGGGCAACATCACGAGCGTTGCGGAATTGCTCGTATAAGATCATTGCCACATCACCCGTCTCAACCAACTCACGATAACGTTTTTCATTAACTTCCGCCTGACGCAAATTAACTTCTGCCTGACGGAATTCGGCTTGCGACTGCTCATAACCAGCATTAGCCGCACGGACTTCGGGGATTGCCGAAGCATTAAAACTACCGTTCGGCGCGAGTCCGAGACGCGCTTCGGCTTGCCGAACGCCGGCGATCGCCTGCGTCACGCTCGCCTTTGCTTCAGCCAGACGAAGCCGCGCATCTTTATCATCAATTTTGGCGATGACGCTGCCCTGCGTTACAAACTGACCGACATTTGCCGAAACATTGACAACCCTTCCGGCAGTTTTCGGCGCAATGTCGGAAGATTCCTGCGCAACCATACTGCCTGTCGCCTGAATGAATGCCGGAATTTGACGCGACACTGCTTTCGTTTGTGTGACCGTGATAAATTGCTCCGGTGATTTAGCGTTAGCGTCGGATTGACGCGTTTTCGATTCGGAACGATCGCAACCGGCAAAAACAGCCGGAAAAACCAAGGTCAGGATAAATAACCGGACGGCTCTTGAGCATCCGAACTTTGAAAAATTCATAATGTTAAAAATTGAAGCGCGGACAGATCATCCGTAATATTCGCGGTGAATGATCTGCCCGCACTCCAATTAATCTTCCTAAAACTAGACAATCCGTTATTGGAATCGGTTACAAAAACTTGCCGTGCCGAAGAATTTAAAGTGGATTGTAACTATTTTACTTCTTTTTGTGTCTAAACTGTCGGGAAAGAGTTAAAGATTTTTGAAAAAAGAGTGTAACGCGCTTAAAATTGTTTTCAAGGCAAAGTGGAAAAATAATTTATTTTGAAGCATTTGCCGAAATCAGGACAAACAATTTGGCAGATAATTACCAAAATTTATCCGATGCGGATCTGGCGCGTATTTCGGCAAACGGCGACGACGCCGGGTTTGCCGAGATCGTCCGTCGTTATAGTCCGCGGGTTTTTAGCTTTTCATCCAGGTTTTTTCGGCGTTACGATCTGATCGAAGAAGCCGCGCAGGAGGTTTTTCTGAAAGCCTTTACGCAGCTCAAGAATTTCGAAGGCCGCGGTTCGCTCGAAGGTTGGCTGACACGAATCACGGTCACGACTTGCATCAATATTTTGCGCTCTTCTAAACCGCAAAGAGAATTGATGGCTGCCGATCTGACCGACGATGAAACGGCGTGGCTCGAAAACAAGATGGCGAATGCCGCCGCGGTCAATCATCGAAACGAAGAAGATAAATTGATCGCCGCCGATTTGGTCAGCCGCGTTTTGGAAACACTGCAACCGGAAGACGCGCTTATCTTGCAGATGATCGAGGGCGAAGGCGCGTCCATCAAAGAAGCGGCGACGGCTACGGGCTGGAGCGAATCGAAGGTCAAGATCAAGTCATTTCGGGCGCGGCGGCGAATGCGCGAAGCGGTTCAGAAATTGCTTAATGCGAAAGACGGAAAACTTTTCAAAACCATCGAGTCAGGAAAATGAACGACAAACATATTTTAGAAATTCTCGACCGTCAACGATTTTCCGAACTAAGCAAAAGTGAATTGAGAACTATTCAAACTCACTCCGCCGAATGTTCCGGTTGCCGGCAGGCGTTCAAAGCGGCGCGAATTTCCGCTGTTTTGTTGAATGCTCGTGCCGAAATACCGACGGTCGCGCCGCCGCCGTTCTTTGAAGCGAAGATTTTGAACGCGATCCGCGAAAAGCAAAATGTGCGGAATCCAATCGCTGCGTTTTGGCGTTGGTGGCAGGCATCTTACCCGTTGGTTTGCTTGATGCTCTTTATCGTTCTGACGCTTGGCGGACTAACCATTTTTGGGCCCAACTCAAAGACTGATGAAGCTGTTTCGACTTATAATTTATATTCGGCCGATGCGGTCATCCTGAATCAAAAACCGCCCCGCAATCTGACGACCGAACAGGCGTTGGAAGTGATTTATACCGAGCGGCGCGATTCCGTGAAAAAATGATGAATATCGAGAGCAAAAGTAAATGGCAGATCCGCATTGCGACGTTAAGCATTTTTATTCTCGGCTTTGTTGCCGGCGCGTTTGCTCTGAATGCTTATCATTTATGGTTCAGCGCAGCAAAACAGCCGACCAAACACGAAAAGTACGAAGAAGTTTTTAAGACTCTTGGTTTGAACGAAATGCAAAATCAGCGGCCGGCGAAGGCTTCGACGCCCGCTTCAGCGCCACCCAACGGCACTACCTTTATCGGATCCTGACCCGCCGCGCGCCACCGGTCCTCGAACGCG
>JANLTD010000315.1:0-2497 GCA_031362765.1 Acidobacteriota bacterium
GAATATGTCGATGGCATCCCGATTATCGAATTTGCCGAGACAAATTTCCTTGATCTGGACGCAAGACTGGATTTGTTCAATGAAGTCTGCTCGGCAGTTTCATTTGCCCATCGCAATCTTATCATTCACCGCGACTTAAAGCCTTCAAACATCCTTATCACCCGGGATGGTAAAATTAAATTACTTGATTTTGGAATTGCTAAAGTCTTGAAATCACAAGAGGAAAGCCAAACTGCCACACAAAATTTTGCTTTTACGCCCGAATACGCTTCGCCCGAAGAGGTACGCGGGGAAAAATTAACCACGGCGACTGATATTTACAGTCTGGCCGTTATTTTGTATGAACTTTTAACGGGAAACCGTCCATACAAAACCGAAAGCAAGAATATCAGCGAAATTATCAAAGCCGTTTGTGAAACTGAACCACTCGCGCCAAGCCGCGCAAATTGGGAATTCGGAATTCGGATTTCGGATTCCAGATCCTCCGTCCAATCGATCGCCGACAAAAATACAAATCCTGTCAAACAACAAACAAATCCCAAATCCCAAATCCCAAATCCCAAATCGCTTCGCGGAGATTTGGATAACATTATTCTCAAAGCATTACGCAAAGAGCCGGATCGGCGTTATTCGTCGGTTGAGCAGTTTTCCGAAGATATTCGCCGGCATCAGGCAGGTTTGCCCGTGACTGCCGGCGGCGATACCTGGAATTATCGGGCAACGAAATTCATTCGCCGAAATCGGATCGGAGTGGCGGCGGCGGTTTTGATCTTGGTAACTTTGTTGGCTGGGCTTTTTGCCACACTTTATCAACGCAACAAAGCGCAACGGCGATTTAATGATGTGCGCCAATTGGCTAATTCGTTTCTTTTTGAGTTTCACGACGCGATTGAAGATCTCCCCGGTTCGACTCCGGCGCGGGAACTTGTGGTTAAACGTGCGATTGAATATCTCAATAAACTGGCGGCCGAGTCCGAAGGCGATGCGACTCTGCAGCGCGAACTCGGTACGGCTTACGAGCGAATCGGAAAAATTCAGGGGAATTCCTATTTTTCAAATCTGGGCGACACGGAAGGCGCGACCCTAAGCTATCAAAGATCGCTGGAGATTCGTCAAAAACTTGCGGATGCTGATCCGACGATTCTCGAATCGCAATACAACCTCGCCCGTAGTCATCGCGGAGTTGGCGATATGTTTTACACCGCGAACGATTTGAAAAGCGGTTTGCAGTCGTATCAAACCGCAAATGCCATTCTCGAAAAAGTAGTTGCCGCCGAACCGGATAATCCGATCTATCTCAATTTATTTGCGGATGTTTTGTCGCGGCTCGGCGATATCAAAGGAATGGAAGGTTTTGCAAATTTGGGCGACACCCAGGGCGCGTTGGAGAGTTATCGCCGCGTCGTCGAAGTAAGCGGAAAATTGCTTGAAAAATCACCCGAAGATAAAGAAATTACAGGCGATTATGCAACCCGCTTAATTTATCTCGGAAGATTACAGTCAGCAACAGGCGATGTTAAAGGCGCGATCGCAAGCTGTCAAAAGTCCATTATTATTTTGGGAAAGCTCGCCGCTGCCGAGCCTGATAACACAGGATATGAAATACGTCTGCTGATTGCTTCAACTGTTTTACGCGCAGCATTGCTGGATGAAGGACGCGAAGTTGAAGCAATTGACAATGCACAGCAAACCGTTGAGCGATTGAAAAACCTGGTCGCGAAAGATCCGAAAAATGTTCAAATCAAGCGCAGTTTAGGTGTCACATACAACTCACTCGGCTCATCTTTATCTCAGGCGAAAGATTACAAAAATGCAATTGAAAACTACCGCCGCTCGCTTGAAATTGCCGAAGAACTGTCCGCCGCAGACCCCAAAAATGGGGAACACCGTCGGGATATTTGGTTGACCAAACAACTTTTGGCCGAAGCCCAAGCCGCATCCGGAGACCGCGAAACAGCTTTGAGAAACTTTCTGGAATCAGTTTCATTTCTCGAGGGCGAACTAAAGAAAGATGATTCAAACACTCAAATTAAAGAGAGTATGGCAGCTAGCCTGGTCGAAATCGGGAAGATTTTGACCGCTAAAGGTGATTTAGCCGACGCCGCTGAACATTTCCGCCGTGCGCTTCCGTTTGCCGAAGAGGCATTGCAGAAAAATTCCTCTAATAGTCGCGTCAAAGTACGTACTGCAAGTAATTATTTTGAAGCGGCCAAAACTTTTTCCAAACTAGCGCAAGCTGAAAGCAGCCAAAAAAATAAAGCCGAATCGTGCAAATACCTAAACCGAAGTTTTGAGATTTGGAATGAAATGAAGCAAAGCGGAACGCTCAGCACATTCAATGCGAATCGTCCCGATGAAGTCGCCAAAGAACTGGCAGGTTGCAAAAATAACTAATTATCTTTACACAAAGAGAAACAAGTAAAAAGGCAAAAATATCAGAAAAAGAACTGAGTTTCTTAGTAATGCGTCAGTAAAAAGTTATTTTCAAAGAAAACTA
>JANLTD010000360.1:0-1851 GCA_031362765.1 Acidobacteriota bacterium
AAAATTAAATCTAAATCGTTTGCAAATATAACACGATGTCAAAGAAAACGAAATGACGGGAAAAACAAATCTGAAAAATTTGAGGATTGAGTTGTGAATGAGGTGGCTTTAGCTTAATGGAGAAAGCAGACGGTTCTCACAACTCAACCAACCGAAAAGAAACTGTCATGACCGGCAGTTTCTCAAAACTTCAGCGTGCCCGCCGGATGTCCACATTCGATACCGATTCTTGCTGTTTTTGGAAATCCTGCAAATGCTGAATCAATCCCGATGCCGCTTTTTTCGATAACTCGTCGGTTCTACATTGCATAATCGCGTCGCATTCTTCGTCTGCGTCAACGCCGACTTCTCTTGATATTGCGCGAATCATCCCAAGCTGCTTCGCCGTGACCAAGTCCGACAGCGAACGCGCGATCGGATTTGTCGGGAAACCTCCGCCTTCGCGTTCGATAGCGTCTGATTCGTTTTCGTAAAGACCACGGCCGACGCCAAATTTTACGGCAGCTCGCTTGAGCGCGTCGTGTTCCGCCTTTTTAATACCCATTTCCGAATCAGCTACGCCTGTCCCAAGACCTTCGCGGGTTACGCCGTCAATCGTAATTGCAACTATCACTGTCACGATCTGACCAATTCGTCTGATGCCGCGGATCGCGTGCGACCAATCCGGTGCGTGTTCATCCAGTAAATCGGCAACCGTGTACCATTCCACAAAATCAACGTAAAGAGCGGTATCGTTAAGATTGCGCGAACCTTCATCGCGTCTGACCAAGTTCGGATCAACATTTCTACGTAATTCTTTGAGAGTTGAAGTAAAATTCAGAACATTACTCGGGGATTCGAACCCCTCGATTGCCATTTCTCCCGCCAATAAAAATGGCGCTCCGCTAATTTGTCTCATATTTATCTCTCCTTGGGTGTTCGTAAGTTGCGATGAAACGACTTCGATTACTTCAGATTGCCCATTTTCCAAAACATCTGTCGAAATGCCAATCATCTTTTGTTCGCCGGGTTTGGACGCTTTGATCTTGGACATGGATTCACGGATTTCGGATTTCGCAGATTCACTATCCGCATTCCGCGCTCCCACGTCAGAAGACGACTCAAATACCGGTCTGTCATTTGAAACTATTTCAATTTCGGCGGAAAGTTTGATCGGTTGTTTCGTTACCCGTTCCGTATTTTTTTGCACCAAAGCATATTTCACCGCTAAAATATGTTCACACCGAAATCCCGAATCCGTGACACATGCTTCTTCAAAACCCAAACAATTGCAGCGGATCTTGCCGGTCGAATCGCGCCGCACTTCGTAAGAAGTTTGTTTGCCGCGCAAACTCGGCGTTGACACGCTGAATTTATCATTCTCACGATTGACTAAACCCATTGCCGCAATTGATTGGGCTCGTTTTTCACGTTTCTCAGTTTGGTTTCCGGTTGTTGCGATCGCTGCCATTTTTTTCTCCTAAAAACACAACGTTCCGTCTTTATAAGGTTGAAACCGTCCAAAGACGGAACTTCCGACTACTATGTTTTCTGTCCGATAAAACACAGAGCGTTTCATCTATGAAACAATGTATCAGGTGAATAAAAATGTTGCAAGCGTGAAACGCGGTGTTGCATATAAATTTTTCTTGTGCTATGGTTGAAACAGAATCAATAGTGATGCAACAAAAGCATTTGAAACTTCGATAAATTGGAGGAAGAAATATGGCATACAAAAATGAGAGTTTGATCAATACAATGGAATTGGGCAGAGCAATCAAACGCCGCCGGGAAGAATTAAGTTTAAGCCTGCGGGATGTTGCCGATGTGACGCAGGTTTCGGCTTCGACACTTTCGCGGATCGAAAACGGA
>JANLTD010000543.1:0-2665 GCA_031362765.1 Acidobacteriota bacterium
CCGACTTCGGCAAAAGAGGAACAAAAACAGGGAATTTGTTTTGCGCCGACCGCGGTTGCCGGAGTGCTTTTTTCTTTGGCGTTGATCGCTTTTGGGCTGCGATTTATGCGGAAACGAGAAATTCGGTCGAAAGTTGAAGGAATCATTGAGTGAAAAATATCCGGTCAGGTCTTTGGATTTTGGTCTTTGGTTTTTGACTTTTTTCAAATTAAAAAAGAAAAAGTCTGACGCGCTCTCCCCTTCACGTCAGACTTTTTTATTCGGTCGCCGGAAAAACCTGCCACCAAATCTTTTAATAATATTTCAATAATCAAGAACCGGCAGAGTAACTTGTTTGGTCAGTTCAATTTCAAACTTTTCGTCCCGTTTGATCCGCACGTTCTTGCCTTTTCTCAATACCGCAATGCCTGTTCCCGCGCCGGCACCGATTCCCGCGCCGATCAGTGCGCCGTTGTTCGTTCCTGAAACTGCACCGATCAATGCGCCGAGTGCCGTTCCGCCGATGATTGTCAATAGACTCATCTTTTGTGAAGTTCGTGCTTTTAGTTTGTTGACCAAAATGCCTTCGATCTCTCGCTTTTCGCCGTTTTCAAAGCGGATAAATTCAAATTTCACCGAAAGACTTCCGCTTTTTCCGCCGGTTGAGGCGCGTTCAACGTTGGTAATTCGCCCTTCGATCACGGTTCCGACCGGCAAGACGATCGTTTCGCGGACCTTTAACGGTTCGGTAATTGTCGTCGTAAAAGTATCGTTCACACCGGAAACCTCGGAATTTATTTCGTTGTCCATCGAGACGCGAATTCTTGTTCCGGGTTCAAGCCGATATATCGAATCCTGGGTTTTGACTGTCAAAAAACTTGCAAAGAACAGAAAAAAAACAGCGAAGATCTTGGTCGTTACACGACGAAAATTCATATCTGACCTCCATCTTCGCGGATTTTATCAAACTAGACATCCGCGAAGCATATAAGCAATGGGCGTGCCATTGCCGACCTATCATTAAAAAATAACCAACAGTTCGGTTTTGTCGCATTTTACACGCTTTTGCAGTTGAAAGTCCATTATTCAAACCCGACAATATCGGTTACTGTTTGCACCATATCGGTTATAGAGTTTAAAAGTGAAAAAGTGAAAAGGTGAAAAAGGTTAAAAGTGAAAAGGTGAAAAGGTGAAAAAGTTAGTTCAATTATTGTAATCAAAACTTTTTCACCTTTTCACTTTTTCACCTTTTCACCTTTTTTCATTGCAGGATCGGGTGGCTGCCGCCTTTGCTGTGGTCGGCGGTTTCGTTGTAGAGCTTGCGGTCGTTGTGATAAAGAACGATGTGTTCGCCTTCAAAACGCACAACATCGGAAACGCGGTTAAAATCCTTAGTGTGTTCGCCGATAATAAAAGCGCACGGATTATAGGCGATGACCATTCCCGCCGCATAGATATAGCCGCCTTTATCGTAAATGGTTCCGGCGTATTGCGCCGCGCCGATCGCAATATCGGGCGAATAATTTCCGTCGTAATTTTTCTGACGGTCGGGTTTAGCAATAAAAATCCGGTAATCCGAATATTTCAGACGCTTTTTGTATTTATGTTTTTTAGCGATCGCAAAAAGATCTGCCAATCCTTTATCAATCGCCGCGATCATCTGCGAACTCGGATTTTTGACGCCGTACACTTTCGCCCCTTTCGGTGTGGTCACGACAAAAGTAAATTTGTCCTTCGACACTCGTTCGGCTTCGGCCAGCACGATCTGCTCGGCACTTTGCGCCTGAACAAATAGATTGACCGACAAAATAAATCCGCACACAATAACGATCTGCCATAAAAATCTTGATCTAATCATAATTTCTCCGTCTGAACACCAAAACTTCGAAGCGCAACAATCGTGCCAACAAAAAAGCCTCGTCACGCGACGAGGCTTCAAATGAACGATAACAAGTTGGTGCTTGGGGCGGGAATCGAACCCGCACGCCCTTACGGACACAGGATTTTAAGTCCTGTGCGTCTACCAATTCCGCCACCCAAGCCTGCGAAGAAAAGATTAGCATAACCCAAAATTAAGTTCAAAGCCCAAAATCAGAAGTTTTTAGGCGGATTGAAATTAACTAAAAATAATTGCTTATGGTATTATTTGGACAGGAAAGTCTTTCGATAAAAATGGAACAAATATCTTCGATTTTGTGGGTGATTTTAGGGGTCGGATTGGTTGTCGCTGAAATTTTTACGCTCGGCTTTGTTTTGCTTTGGTTTGGTATCGGCGCATTTGCGGCGGCGCTGGTCGGGGTCTTAGGATTTGGTTTCGGATGGCAGTTTTTGGCGTTTGCCCTCGTTTCGGTTGTTTTAACATCGATGTCGCGGACGATCTTTGCAAATTACTTTTCGCAAAGTGATGAAAATTCTCTGAAGTCCGGCGTTGATGCGTTGCCCGGAAAGATCGGCACAGTGTCTGTGGCAAGCAAAGGCGCGCTGCACGAGGGCGCGGTCAAAGTTTTCGGCTCTACCTGGACAGCCTTTCCGATTGATGAGGAAACACCCCTGCTCGAAGGCGAAAAGGTCGAAGTTGTCCAAATCAAAGGCTCTTCGATTTATGTTCGTAAAATTTCGCACGAAAAAGAATTACCCGGTTGGAGAGATTCGGAGAAGTAAAGGTAAAAGGTAAAAGGTAAAAGAT
>JANLTD010000476.1:0-3264 GCA_031362765.1 Acidobacteriota bacterium
GACGAAAACTTACTCATTCCGTCAATCTGCGACAGACCCGATTCGGTTTTGAATGGAATGCTGGTAAAATTTTGCATAATTTAGTGGAGAGTGGAGAGTAGAGAGTAAATCTACCAACTCTCCACTCTCTACTCTTCACTCTCTACTCCTCAAAAACTGCTCGACGGATTCAAGATATCCATTTTCTTACGGCAGCGGTCAATTCCCTCTTTGTATTTATCGAGCTTTGCGCTGTCGAGCGTAACGATCGCGGCTTGCTGGTAATATTCCATCGCTTTTTGCAGATTGCCCGTCATCTCAAACATGATCGCGTATTCGTTGGCGATCGTGTCTTTGGCAATGCCCGGAATCTGCGCCGTCCGGTCGAGATGCGTTTTGAGTTCGTCAAAGCGTCCCTGATTCGATAAAAAATAAGCGTAATTCAAATACGGCGCAGTGTAATGCGGCGAATATTGAATGGCGGCGCGGTAATATTCTTCGGCGCGCTGCATATTTTTGTATTTGGTTTCATAAACCCAGCCGAGATGATTATAGGCTTTTCCGAAACGCGGATTTCGTTTCAGGATCTGTGATAATTTATCAACCGCATCAATTGTCACGCCATCGTTTAAGAGACGGTCGGCTTGCGCGAAAAGCTCTTCGCATTCCATCTCGGTTCTGTCCGGCACTAAATTATTGGCCGGATTTTGATTGTTGTAATTGTCTTGTCCGTTAAAATCCATAAATTTCACTCCTTCATTTTCTTAGATCTTCGGCTCGCGTTTCGCTTTCGTTGTTAAGTTTTTTCTCTCTTCCTTTAGCTTGCTTTTCCTTAATGCTGACAAAATTAAAAACCGTCAGCGCGATCGCCACCAATGAGATCGCCGTTCCGTAATAAAGAACTTCCACAGCATTGTCGTATTTCAAGATCTTCTGCACGAATTTTACCGCCATTACTGGAATTATGACAAAGGTAAATTTCGCCTTTAGTTCGGTCAGATCTTTGACCAGCATCCATTCCGGTACCGCAAGCTCGCCAATGAAAAGTTCATAAAGTGCGATCGCGATGACGATCAAAGCCGTCGCGATCAAAAATGAATCCAACGCTTCAAACAAAATATAAAGCGTCGGTCCGGCCTCGTCCGAATGCAAAAAAGCCGTCTGCAAAAGGTGAAAAGTCTTGATCACGCCTAAATAGGTCGAAGCGATCGCTCCCGCGAGCATTCCGAAAACGCCCACGACCGGCAAATATAGCGTTTTTTCAATCAGCCATTTCATAATCGAATGTGAAAAGGTGAAAAGGTGAAAAAGTTAGTTCTCAACAAATAAACAAACCCTTTTACCCTTTTTCACTTTTACCCTTTTCCCCTTTTTCCCTTTTTCCCTTTAAAAAATATTTTCCAATTCCATATATACTAATCAAAACCCACAAAGATTCAACTACAAAAGCGGAAAAATTAAAATTGTAAACAAGCGAAAAAACGATCAGCCCCGCGCCCAATCCGTTGAGCACTGAATAAAGCAGGCTTTCGCTTCGGATGCGTTCGGTTTGCAGCAAAACGTAGGTCAAAATTATCGTTGCGACGCCGATTGAACCGATGATGTCAGACCATGCGAATTGCATAAACTTTGCGGTATTATTTGATTGCCTTGCAACCCATTGAATCTATTTTTGCAATAAAAATTAATCCGAAGCGGTAGCCGAGATAAACGCTCGACATATTTATTTTGCCAATTTGGTCATTTTTTGAATGCAAATAATTTCGCCAATTGCCATCGAGACCGCTAAAAGTTATCGCCGGAATATCACGGCTCTTAAATGACGAAGAATCCGCGTCGGCTTCTTCATCCGCCGCATCAATGAACTTAAACTTGTTTTCTTCAGCCAGTTTTTTGGCAACTGAAACCATTTTGGAACTCGAAGCACCTTGCAAAGAAAATGGCGACGTAAACCCGAAACTGTCAAAATTAACCATTGCGCAATATTGCTTTAGATTTTCTTTTGGAATGGCTTTTGTCATCGCGACTGAACCGAGCAAGCCTTTTTCCTCTTGGTCGAAGGCAACGAAAATGTATGATTTTTCAGTTTCAATTTGACGCAGGGTTTTGAAAAGATGCGCGATGATCGAAATACCCGTCCAATTATCAATCGCCCCGCAGCCGGCTTCGGTTTTATCGTAATGCGCGCCAATGACGATAGTTTCATCAGATTTTCCTTTTTTCTTGACAACAACATTTGAAATTCTATCTTTATCAAATTTTTCGATCGTAATTTCGTCGTCTTTCGCACCCATTTGCGAAAAAAGTTTTTTGACCGCTTCAAATCGCTCTTTGTTTTTACAAGGCGCAAGTTTGACGCTTTCTTCGACTGATTCTTTGGTCGAAATCACCAAATCGGGTTGCTGCCCGAAAGATTGAATGGCAAAACTCAAAAGAAAAAGCAGAAATATATTACCAATGGTTTTAAGATTATTTTGTCTCATTATGCTTAAAGAATTGGCTCCGGCATTTTATTCTCGTCTAAAACCGATAAACGATTGCATTGCAGTGCATTCCCGCGCCGACCGAAGCCATCACGACCGTGTCTCCTTGGCTGATTTCGTAGTCTTCCAATTTTCCCCGCAAGATCAGATCCAGCATTGTCGGAATCGTCGCAACACTTGTATTGCCCAAAAACTGAATCGTCATCGGCAATTTACCAGCAAGACTTGAAGGTTCGACTTCATATAGATCCGCTAAATTGTTGGCTATCGCGTGAATGAGTTTTTCATTGGCCTGATGAAACAAGAACATATCAATATCTTTAATGCCCAGATTTGCTTTATCGAGAGCTTTTTTGACGACTTTCGGCACCCAGTTTGTCGCGTATCTGTAAACTTCTTTGCCGTTCATCTTAAACCAACAACTTCCCCCGAGGTCCGGGTTGTTTGATTTGCCAAGATAGATGCTGCCGATGTCTTTTTCCGCGTGGGAAAATGTCGAATAGGACAAAACTCCTTTTTTATCAATGCCTTTTGATAAAACCGCCGCGCCGCAGCCGTCCGCCAAAATCATTGAGTCGAGATCGTGCGGGTCAAGCAGATGCGAGGCAATTTCAATTCCGACCACCAAAATGTTTTCCGCGTCGTTATTCTGAATTATCTGATGCGCTTGAATGACGCTCTGCAGCCATCCCGGACACGCAAATAAAATATCGTAGGCAAAACAATCGTGATTGGTAACGCCCAAAGCATTTTTCAAATACGCCGCCATATTCGGAACAGTATGAAAAAATTTCTCGCCAAT
>JANLTD010000508.1:0-4267 GCA_031362765.1 Acidobacteriota bacterium
GGTCGTGGTCGGCGACGGGCGACATGCTTTACGCGGGCGGGAAATACCGAACGAGCGGCAATTTTCCGATTCGCTTTTGGAGAGACGGCGGGCGCGGCAAATTCGCAGAGACGAACGCCTCACTCAACACGATTTTCGACATTCAGCCGCTGCCGAACGGCGGCGTGATTTACGGCGCAGGCGGACCAGCGTGGGGCGTAATTGACCGAAGCGGCAGCCGCGCCCGCTTCGTCACCTCCAGCATCGCCGATTATCGTGACGGCGGAGAAAATTTCAGAGTGTCAAACGACGGCGCGGAAATCGGCTTCGGTTACGAACAGTTCGGCAAATCGGTGGCGCGATTCTCGCTCGTCGCACGGCGATTGGATCCCGCCGCCGCCAATCAAAACTTAAATTCGTCGCGAATCGCCGCGAACAATCTCAACATTAGCGATTGGTATAACATTTACGAACCAAAGCTAGGCGGCGGCAAGCTGAGTTTGGAGCAGTATGAAATGTCGCGCAGTCTAGCCGTCGCGCCCGACAACTCGCGGTTTCTGCTCGGAACGGATTCTTACATTCGTTTGTTTGACCGGACGGGAAAAGAGTTGTGGAAAGTGTCTGCGCCCGGCGCGGCGTGGAGCGTCAATATTTCGGGCGATGGGCGTTTGGCAATCGCGGCTTTCGGCGACGGGACGATTCGCTGGTATCGAATGACGGACGGCGCGGAATTGCTCGCCTTTTTCCCGCACAACGACCGTAAACGCTGGGTGTTGTGGACTCCGTCGGGTTATTATGACGCTTCACCCGATGCCGAAGATTTAATCGGCTGGCACGTCAACAACGGCAAAGACGCGGCGGCTGACTTTTTCCCGGTCGGATTGTTCCGCAACCAGTTTTATCGTCCCGATGTCATTTCTAAAATTTTATCGGTCGGCGACGAAAGCCGCGCTCTGCAAATCGCCAACGAAGAAGCCGGACGCAAACAACAGCAGACCGACATTGCCAAACAATTGCCGCCCGTCGTTGAAATCGTTTCGCCGCAAAACGGCACAACAGTTTCAAGCCGGACAGTCAAAATCGGCTACAACGTCCGCACACCGTCGGGCGAAGCGGTCACCAACATCAAGGCTCTCATTGACGGCAGACCTTTCACCGTCGCACGCGAATTGGTGCAAGAGGAAGACAGCAAGGGATCGCGTGAAATCACCGTCGAGATTCCCGAACAAGATTGCGAAATCGCAATCATCGCCGAAAATCGTTTCGCAAGTAGCGTTCCGGCGATTGTGCGGCTCAAATGGCAAGGCAAAACGACCGTCAACACGGACGAATTTGTCATCAAACCGAAGCTCTACGTTTTGGCGGTCGGTGTCAGCAAATATGCCAACACGGCTTACAATCTCGGTTTTCCCGCCAAAGACGCGCAGGATTTTGCCGCCGTGATGCTGAAACAAAAAGGCGGTTTATATCGCGATGTCGTGGTCAAAACACTGACCGATGCCGAAGCGACCCGCGACAACATCGTGGACGGTCTCGATTGGATTCGCACCCAAACGACCGCCAAAGACGTGGCAATGATCTTCTTTGCCGGACACGGCGTGAACGATACGCTCAACCGTTATTATTTCTGCCCGTATAACTTTAATCTCGACCGCCAGACAAGTACCGGCGTCGGGATGAGCGACATCAAAACGACGGTCGAAAATATTGCCGGAAAAGTCGTTTTATTTGTGGATTCGTGTCATTCCGGAAATGTTTTCGGAACAACGAAGTCGCGCGATCTGACGGACATCAACGGATTTGTCAACGAATTGTCGAGCGCGGAAAACGGCACGATCGTCTTTACGGCTTCGACCGGCAGACAAGTTTCGCTCGAAGATGCGTTGTGGAACAACGGCGCGTTCACGAAAGCCTTAGTCGAAGGATTGAGCTGCAAAGCCGAAATTCCGGGCAAAGGCAAAGTGACCATAAACTCACTCGATCTATACATTTCCGAGCGCGTCAAAGAACTGACCAAAGGACAGCAAACGCCAACGACGGCAAAACCGAATACGGTGCCTGATTTTCCCATCGCCGTGCGGCAATAGTTTGAGGGATGAGGGATGAGGGATGAAATAAAGCAAAAATTTATCGGCTGGTGGGAAAATGTAAGAATCGCAAACAAGAGCCGGTGATTGATGAGTAATTTCATTTTTGTAGTAGAATTGCGGTTATGAAAGATTTAACGCGAATAACATTTGATTCAAAAATAATGGGCGGAAAACCGTGCATTCGCGGAATGCGTGTGACGGTCGGGACAATTGTTGGGTTAATTGCTTCGGGGCATTCGTTTGAAGAAATTCTTAGTGCGTATCCGTATCTCGAAGAAGAAGATTTGCGCGAATCTCTGCGTTACGCGGCGTGGCGCGTTGAGGAAATCGAAGTTCCGCTTGCTGCATAAAAATTCTCATTGATATGAATTTATCGCCCGATTGGACGGCGGTTTTGGAAGCGGAAAACTTTGAAGCCGTGCATTAGTCGGGCATCGGCAAACAAGATGTGCCGGACGAAGAAATTATGAAATATGCGCGTGAAAACGATTACGCAGTTTTTACGCACGATTTGGATTTTGGTGCAATGCTCGCTTTAACGCAAGCGAGCAGTCCGAGCGTTTTGCAAGTCCGCGCCCAAGATGTTTTGCCGCAAAGCATCGGAAAAGTCGACATTACAATTTTGCAAAAATACAAAGACGAACTCGAACAAGGCGCGTTAATAGTTTTTGACAAAACAAAAGAACGAGTCCGCATTTTGCCGCTGGAGAAACGTGAAAAATAAATTACTGACAATAAAATCCATTATTTCATCTCTTTTGCTTTTTGCAATCGTTTCTCCAGCATTTGCGCAAACAACGCAAAAGGTTGATAAAAAACAACTCGCCAATCAGGTCAAAGCCGAATTTCTGCACGCGTGGAACGGATATAAAAAATATGCCTGGGGACACGATGATTTAAAGCCTCTGAGCAAATCTTACAAGGATTGGTATGGCGAAACGCTTTTGATGACGCCGGTTGATTCGCTTGATTCGTTGATTTTGTTGGGTTTCAAAACGGAAGCCAAGACGACGCGCAAATATATCACGGAAAATTTAGCGTTTGATAAAGATATTTACGTGCAAAATTTTGAAATCACGATCCGGCTTTTGGGCGGGCTGCTTTCGGCTTTTCAGTTGACGGGCGACAAAAAACTTCTCGGTTTGGCGGAAGATTTGGGCACGCGGCTTTTGCCGGTTTTCGATTCGCCGACGGGTTTGCCGTATCGTTATGTCAACTTGAAAACGGGCAAAACAAAAGGCGAAGTGACGAATCCGGCGGAAACGGGAACGCTTTTGATCGAATTCGGAACGCTTGCAAAATTGACGAAAAAGCCGATTTTTTATGAAAAGGCAAAACGCGCTCTGGTCGAAACTTATAATCGCCGTTCGCCGCTCGGGCTCGTCGGAACGAACATCAATGTCGAAACCGGAAAATGGACAAATACCGACAGCCACATCAGCGCGGAGATTGATTCTTACTACGAATATCTGCTGAAATGCGCGATTCTTTTTGACGATGCCGATTGCCGCAAAATGTGGGAAGAAAGCATCAAGGCGATCAATAAATATTACGCCGACGAAGTCAGAAGCGGCGAGCTTTGGTACGGTCACGCCGATATGAATACGGGCAAACGAACTTCGAGCGTTTACGGCGCATTAGACGCTTTCTTTCCGGCGATTCTGGCTTTAGGCGGCGATTTGGACAGAGCCAAGCGTTTGCAGGATTCTTCATATAAAATGTGGATTGCAAACGGCATTGAACCCGAAGAATTCGATTATCAGAAAATGGAAGTCACGAGCGCGGGTTATCCGTTGCGCCCCGAAATCGTCGAATCTGCCTATTGGCTTTACCAATACACAGCAGACGAAAAATATCTGCAAATGGGCGCACATCTTTTCGGTGATTTCGTGAAACATTGTAAAACCGACGAGGGCTACGCAAGTCTGAAAAGCGTCGTCACGAAAGAAAAATCGGATTCGATGCAGAGTTTTCTGTTTGCCGAAACCTTTAAATATTATTATTTGCTCTTTGCGCCGCCGAAAACTTTGGATTTCAAGAAAGTCGTTTTTAATACCGAAGCGCATCCGATTCGGAAAACTTGGTAGGAAAATTTTAAGATTTTTTAACGCAGAGAGCGCAGAGGACGCAGAGATTTTTTTTTCGCTTTTTGTTGTAAAATTGATTTCCAAAATAATAAATCTTATACTATTTTGGAA
>JANLTD010000528.1:0-3488 GCA_031362765.1 Acidobacteriota bacterium
CCACAGCGGTTCGACCGCCGGTTTTAACGCGCAGATCTCGCGATTTATTGACGACGATATAACCGTCATCGTGTTGACAAATTTAGGCGACGCAGGCTTTGCGGGAACGATTGCACGCGGTATTGCGAAGATCTACATTCCGTCAATTTCGATCAAAGCGATGAAGGCGCAACCCGATTCGGATGCCAAACTGACAGAGAAGTTTTCAAACGTTTTGCGGATGCGAATGGAGAACAAATTCAGCGCGGATCTGCTGACTGACGATTTGATAAAATCGCTCTCAAACGACCGCGCCAAAGCCAATAATCAGCGCATCGCTTCATTCGGCGCAGTGACAAAATTCACATTTGTGGACAGCGAAACTTCTGACAACGGAAAGATCTACCGATATAAAGTCGAAACCGCAAAACGCCTGTTTCTATGGCGTTTCGCGGTCAATACAGAAGGTAAAATCTCGGAAATGTCGCTTGAAGACGAGGAATAATAATCGGTAAATCGAACCTCTTCTAGTGTTCAGTCACGGCGGATTAGATTTGGGAATTTATCCATCGAAAGAGTCAAAGCCGTTGCTCAACTACTTTATAGTTTAGCAGATTGATTTGATCGGATTCAATAAAAAAAGAGCCGCAACAATTTATAGAAACTGCTGCAACTCTAGTGTTTAGACAAAAACAAATCTGACTAAAAATTCAAAACCAATGCGCCGTCTTTCTCCTCAACCAAAATATTTTAAGCAGCAAGTCTGAAACTTTCACGAACGGCTGGCGGCAATTCAAGCGCGTAGAAATAACCGGCGGGATAAAGATAATCTTCGCCCGATTCGTCAATGTGGCGGATATAATCATCTTCGGCGGCTTTTTCGTCGGGCAAAACTTCGTAAATCTTGCGGAGTTCCAGATCTTCGCAATCATCGTTTTTAAGACAAACTACAAATTGAATTTTCTGCATCAGCTTTTCTTCAATCTAAGCGACCAAATCGAGCTTTATTTCGCGTAAGATTTCCGAAACCTCTTCTTTTGATTGCAAATGACGAGATAAAACTTCTTCGGTTCGTTCCAAAATATTGTCTGAAAAATAGTTGGCAAGGTCTTGGCGCAGATTTTGCCCGATGTAAAGTTTAAGCAAAGCGTGAACCGACAAATCGCGTTTTTCCGCAACTTTTTCAAGCGAAGCTAAAACATCTTTCGGAATATTCAGCGTAACTTCTTTCGATTCGCGCTCACGAAATTTTAAAACAAAACCTTCTTCCGTAATTATCTCTTTAGGATTCTTCATAAAGTTCTCTTTCTGTTCGGGTAATTTCTCTTGCTGAAATAATTCTTGTTCTTTCACCTCTTTCAACAAAAACTACGAGCAAAAACTTTTCCGAATAAGAATAACCAATAATAAAATCGCGCTTTTCTTCTGGTACCGAAGCATCACCCGATTGATAAAACGGGTCGAAGAAAATTTCTGCCGCCATTTCAAATTTTACGCCGTGTTTGCGCAAATTAACAGCATATTTTTCTTCGTCCCATTCAAATTCAACACTGTGAATTCGGAAAATCATAGAGGATCCATCAAAAATTCAAAACCAATTCGCCGTCTTTCTCTTCGACCACAACGCTGCCGCCATCAACGAGTTTGCCGAAAAGAATCTCTTGCGCAAGCGGTTGTTTTACACGCTCGTGAATCAGACGCGCCATCGGACGTGCGCCATAGCGTGAGTCGAAGCCGTTTTTCGCAAGCCATTCTTTCGCTGATTCCTCTAATTTGATCAACACTCGTTTCTCGGCGAGCTGTCCGTTGAGCTCCTTGATGAATTTATCAACAATGAGTTTGATATGTTCCAATTCAAGAGCTTTGAACGGCACCCAGGCGTCAAGGCGATTGCGAAATTCGGGCGTGAACGTGCGTTCGATCGCCCCGCGCGCGTTGCCTTTGGTGTCCGATTGATTGCGGAAACCAACGCCGCCGGAAGATAATTCCCGAGCACCCGCATTGGTCGTCATGATCAAAATGACGTTGCGAAAATCCGCTTTTTTGCCGTTATTGTCGGTCAAGGTCGCGCTGTCCATCACTTGCAGCAGTAAATTAAAAAGATTCGGATGCGCTTTTTCGATCTCGTCCAAAACCAAAACCGAATGCGGATGACGCATGATCGCTTCCGTCAGCAAGCCGCCCTGATCAAATCCGACATAACCCGGCGGTGCGCCGATCAGACGCGAAACCGTGTGCGATTCGGCGTATTCGCTCATATCGTAGCGCAGAAATTCGATCCCGAGTTGTTCCGCCAGCTGTTTGGAAACCTCGGTTTTGCCGACACCGGTCGGACCCGAAAAAAGAAACGAGCCGACGGGTTTTGTCTGATGTCCTAACCCTGCGCGCGAGATCTGAATCGCGTCAACAATGCGGGCAATCGCGTCGTCCTGCCCGAAGATCACGCCTTTCATATCATCTTTCAGAGTTTTCAGGCGATCTTTTTCATCAGCGACAACCGTTTTCGGCGGAATTTTCGCCATCCGCGCGATCGTGTTTTCGACCATTTGGACGGAAATAAATTTCGGACGCGTTTCGACGGGCAGAAGTTTGGTGGCCGCGCCGACTTCATCAATTACGTCAATCGCTTTGTCGGGTAAAAACCGATCGTTGATGTATTTGCCGGCGAGTTCGGCGGCGATCTTCAAGGATTCGTCCGAATATTTGACGCCGTGATGGTCTTCGTAAAACTTCTTCAAACCTTTTAGAATTTCGTAAGTTTCATTAACGGTCGGTTCGCCGATCTCGATCTTCTGAAAGCGTCGGGCGAGTGCGCGGTCGCGTTCAAAAGCGGCTTTGTATTCGGTGTAAGTGGTCGAACCGATGCAGCGCAGATCGCCGGCGGCGAGTGCCGGTTTTAAGATATTCGAAGCGTCCATCGAACCGCCCGAGACCGCACCGGCGCCGACGATCGTGTGAATTTCGTCAATAAACAGAATCGAATTCTCGTGTTTTTTGAGTTCGGTAATGATCGCTTTAAACCTTTGTTCGAAATCGCCGCGATACCGCGTTCCGGCGAGAACCGCGCCCATATCGAGCGCAAAGATCTTGGCGTCTTTCAAGACTTCCGGCACGTCGCCTTCGGCAATTTTTAACGCCAGACCTTCCGCCAAAGCGGTTTTTCCAACGCCGGGTTCGCCGACGTAAAGCGGATTATTTTTCTTTCGACGGCAAAGAACTTGAATCGTTCGGTCAATTTCTTCCTGCCGTCCGATGATCGGGTCAATGCCGCCTTCAAGCGCGCGTTTGACCAATTCTTCGGTAAATGCTTCGAGCGGTTTTTTCTGTATCGGGCGCGCGGCGCGTTCCTCGGCAAATTCTTCGTCTTCGAGCCCGTCGCCGAGATTATCAAAATCCAGCGTGTCAATTTTCGAGATGCCGTGCGCGATATAATTCAGAATATCGAGCCGCGTGATACCTTGTTGCAACAACAGATAAACCGCGTAAGACTGCTGCGATTGATAAAGCGC
>JANLTD010000581.1:0-3114 GCA_031362765.1 Acidobacteriota bacterium
GAATGATCTTGCAAAGAGAACTTTCATCTCGCGTTCTTTTGTAAAGTAAATTTAAGGGGCGTGCTGGTAATCACCGACACGCCCCTTGCTTTGCCAATAAGCGCAAAGTTTTCCGAAATATCAGCGATCTCCGCCACCGAAATAAATGCGAAGCGACGTATAAGGCAGATTCGCATGATAATCCTGCGGCACACCGACCGAAAGCGGTTGGTAAGCCTCGTTGTATCCGATGTATTGATAGCCGAGATTCCATTCAATATTTCTGGTCAGTCGAAAAGCGAGTCGCGATTCGCCTGTAAAAAGCTTGAACGGATATGACGTTATCAGAATCGGCAGGGCGGCAGTTCGATTGCCTTGACCGAGGTCTTTGTTGTATCGGTAGCTGGCAAAGATCGAAACCCATTTCACCGGTTTGGCCGAAACGTCAACATACACATAGTGGTCGCGCATATAATACTCGCTGAATCCGCGTACTAAGGTTCCGATATTAATGACAATATCGGTGCGGCTCGTCGCCCGTTGATAGGTGTAACCCGTGCTGAGCGAGAATCGCGGATCCGGTGTCCATTCGAGAAATGCCGAGAATGTCCGGCTTTTCGTGTTGGAGTTAAAATCTCCGGCCGGATAAGTTCCCGGCGGAGCAGTTGATGTTGACGGGTTTTCGTTGTCCTTCGTAATTGCCGAAACATTGACCGAGAATCGGTTGAAGCTCCAGCGGCTGCGTAAGCGCAGATTTGTGAATTTGTAGTTGGAAAGCCGTGTGAAAGCATTATCCGCATCGCCGTGCTGCGCATCGCCAAAGATCACCCAATTTTTCATTGGTTTGAGCTTCATTCCGAGAATTACCGTATTAGTCTGATTACTTTCTTCTTCGCAGTAAACTCTCGGATTGTCGGTTGTTAAGACAGAACAGAGCCGCGACGGGTTATTGATCGTTGTAATAAGATTTTGGTTAAAGCCGCCTATTTCAATCCGTCGTTTCGTGTAGCGATAGCCGACATTAAAGCTGAAATAATTGTTGACTTGAAAATCGGCTTCGATCGTATTGGCAAAACGCCGGAATCCGGTCAGGCGGTCATAGAAAATGTTTGACAATGTCGTTGCCCTCGGTGCGCCGGTAGAGGTTCTCGAAAAAACCGCTTCGGTAAAAGCATTGCCGCCGCTGATGCTGAATTGATCGAACGTAAAAGTGTCCGAAACCCGGACATATCTGTTAATGCTATAAGTTATTCCAAAATCGGCTCTGGTTTGCGGACGTTTCGATTTGCCGCTGATGTCAAATCTGTCCAGATCAACGATATTGTTCGAACTATCGCGTCCGGAGATCTGTTCGAGAAATGAAAAGTTGCGGTTTGTTGACGAGTAGATCACCCGCGCCGTAAAATCCAGTTTCTTCGCGATCGTCCGCTGGGCGGTGAACATACCGTATTGCGTATTGCCCTTGATCGGATAAGTTCGATTGAATGTCGCAAGAGTAGCAAAATTGGTCGTGACATAACCCGGATTCGGGCCGACGATCGAATAGAACGTATTGTCTCTGAAACTGCGAAAACCATACGAGAGATTGACGTTAAAGCCAAGCAGTTTGCTGTCTATTCCGGCGCGGAAATCTCTGGCGCCGTTATTGACTTTGGACAAAATCGGATACTCGTCGCTGTAGGCGCGCGAAGTGATGCTTCCGGTTCCGGTCGTCTTATTGAACGAACCGCCGAAGCGAAGCCGGAATTTATCGGCGTTCGGATACACCGTCAGATCAAAATCTCCGAAATTATGGCGCGTGTCGGAAGTATGACCGTTGCGGGCGTGGTTGTTCAGATTGTTGAAATAAACGACCTGCCGAACATTTGTATCGAAACGATAAAGTCCGACCTTTTCAACACTGACACGGGTATAACCCGAAGGGTCCGCGTTCCAGCCCGACGAATTGACAAGGAACGAATCAACAAACTTTGACTTCTTTTCCTTGTTTTCGAGAAAAAGGCTGGAATCAAACATCCGAAAACCCGGCCGATAATTAAAATCGCTGCGATATTTGTTATCGTTACCGTTAACACTGACGCCGCGCACGCCGAATTCAAAACTCGAAGTAACGTCATATCCCATGAACGTTACCGGTTCGCCGGAAGGTGAAGGTGTCGGAGTTTGCGCGTGCAAGCCGAGTGTCGCAAAGAGCAAACTTGCGGCTGCGAAAAATAAGAGGAACGAGATATTGTTTTGTATCGGGCGTTTTCCCCTTTGATTAAATTTGTAAACCATTTTTTTATCCTCCTCTTATCCTTTATCTGAAGAAAACATTACTTGTATTTGAACCGTGAATTGCCGAGTGGCAAACCGTACAGTTTTGGGACCGGATAGATGTCTGACTATGCGGACCGCCGGTCGGACCATCCGAAAGCTGTTCCGTAATACCGCTGTGGCATTCCAGACAAAGCTGCCTGACCTGCGGACGTTTGAGCATTTTCGGATTGGCTGAACCGTGCGGCGTATGACATGCCGAACAACCTTCGACTTTGATCGGAGCATGTTCAAAAACAAACGGACCTTGTTTATCCGTGTGACATTTGATACAAGCCGCATCCGCGCCAACCGAAAGGTTTGCTTGTTTTTGCTCGAAACCGCCGTGGGCGTTGTGACAATCACTGCAATTCATTGCGCCTTCGAAAACTTTATGATGATTAGGCTTGCTGAACTGTGATTTTACTTCTGCGTGACAGCCGATACAGAGTTGCGGCTCACTTCTTTTGAGCATTGCAAACGTCGCCTTGCTCGGTGTGTTGAGCGTCGTTTCGCCAGGAATCACGATCGAACCCGGCTTAAATGCCGCAAGCTGCGGACCGTGCGCCGTGTGACAATCGGTACAGCCGACGTCATTGCGCCAGTGATCGCCGCGCCGAAAATTGTTATGACTTTCCTTGCCCGCGTGGCAGGCAAGACAGGTTTCCGAAATTTCTTTCGAGTTTTTGTTTTTAAATGAAATGATTTTTGTTTTGTCGCCGCTGCCTTCGACGTGTTGTTTGCCGGGACCATGACACGATTCACAACCCTGAACCTTGTCTTTCCAACCGTCCAGGTTGGCGAGCTTGGAATGTTTGGTTTCTGAAAACTCCTTGGCCC
>JANLTD010000599.1:0-8984 GCA_031362765.1 Acidobacteriota bacterium
AGGATCACAAACGCCATTTTCGCGCCCTGCGCTCAGGCAAGCCGGGGATGCCTTGCGCTCCAGTCATAGAATTTTCGATTACTGCGAGAATAACTTATCACTGAGACATTACGCCGTCGAAAACCACAATAAACAAAAAAGGAGAAGTAAAATGAAAGTTCTTGATAATTTTATAAATGATTTAAAAATTGGCGAAGCGTTGAATTTCAACCAGCTGATCATCAAACCGATCTTTGTCAGCACGGATTACAAATTGCCGTTTCTGACATTGGAAGAAGCATTGCAGCGCGAAGTCCTCGAAATCACGGAAGTTGATGAATCGGGCAGCGTGCCCGAACTCCTCGAAAAAACACGGGCGTACTGGACGTGATCGTGCTCGAAGGCGAAGAATTGCGCGGCGCAAAACAAAACCGCATCGTCAACACGACGATCATCATTCCGGCGGGCAGCGAGATCCTGCTGCCGGTTTCGTGCGTCGAGCAAGGTCGTTGGCGTCATAATTCGGCAAGGTTTTCGTCGGGCGAAAACGTGCTCTCTCCGAGCCTCCGCTCGTTCGGCCACGGATCTGTGACAAGGAGCCTGCGGCAGCACAAAAGTTACGATTCCGATCAATCGGGCATTTGGGGCGGAATTCGCGATAAATTCAAACGAATGTCGGTCGAGAGCGATACTGAAGCAATGAGCGATATGCTCGACATCAGCATCACGCCCGAAGCCGAAGAAACCCTGATGGAAGAGATCCAATATCAGGAAAAACAGATCGGCTTTCTCGCCTACATCGGCGGCGGATTTGCGGGCGGCGACGTTTTCGGTTCGACCGAACTCTGCGAAAAACAGATGCGAAAACTAATGCGCGGCTATTACCTGGACGCGCTCGACATCGGCATCAATTTCCCCGATATTAAAGCGGAAGAAATTCTCAAACAGATCGCCGCCGCCAGCCACGAACAATTCGCGGCAATCGGCAAGGGAACCGAAATGCGCTTTGAAACTGCCAACATCCAAGGCGCGTGGAAGTTGGTTGACGAATCGGTTTCGCATCTGACCGTCTTTCCGCGAGGATAATTGTCAGAACACAGAGAGCGGTAGCGACGTGATAGTTTTGTTACTGCTCTGTGTTCTGGTTCATAAAATTCGATGCTGTAAATAATTCGTGCCTCAGTCATAATCAATTGCCACTAGCTTTAGCTAGTGGTTTAAGTTGAAGACATCTGAAGGCTTAAGCCGAATTCTGATAAATAATTATTTTCCAAATGGCTTTAGCCTAATTAATGTTTGGCTAAAGCCTTGATCCTTTCTCAAGTTATCCACTAGCTAAAGCTAGTGGCAATTGATAAACCAATCGGCACGAATTATTTACAGTAACTAAAATTCAAATGAAAATGGTTTATAATTCACCAATAAAGTGGCAAAAATATAAAAAAAGGAAGGATAACAATATAATGCTGACAAAATTACGAGCCACTTACGAAAACGGAGTATTTCTTCCCGTTTCAAAGGTTGAAATTATGAATTTGCCGGAAGCGGCGGAAGTAGAGATTAACGTCGAAACGATTTATGAAAACGGTTCGGAAAAACGCGCCGCCGAATTTCGCGAAATAGCTGAAAATATGTGTGCAAATGTTTTCACAGGCAATCCGCCGCTTTTGAGTTGAAAGGAACTGCATAAAAAAAAGGCGTTACGTTGAAAACGCCCTTCCGTAAATTTGCGAACAGCTGACCACGCGCTAATGATGTTTGAAAAATAAATACCGCAATCAGAAAAGCGTTTTGGCCGGGAGCGCAGGCAGCCTTGCCTGCCCGTTCGAGGCTTTGCAAGAACGGCAAACGCCCGATCACCTCGAAAGTTTAAGATAATCGGAAAACTGCGCTATCGGCGGCTTTTGATTAGCCAAAACTTATCAGGTAATCGAAGGCGGTCGCGCCTTGTTCTCGCAAAGCCTCAAACGCGCGTGCAGGCAAGGCTGCCTGCGCTCCCAGCCGAAAATCATTTTTTTGAGGTATCTATTTTTCAAACACCAAAAGCAGCGTGGCTAATCGTCGCAAAACGCGGACTGACGGCTGAAGCCGCCTGACAAATCAAAATTTCATTGGAGCATTGCAAGGCAACAATTATGAAAAAACTCATCAAACTTTCGCTTCTTTTATTGACGATTCAATTGTCTTTAGTCGGTATTTCTGCACAAAAAGCAACAAGTCCCGTTCGACAAAAGGCACAAACTTTAGAGCCAAACGAGCTAATTGTGCGCAGGTTGAAAGGTGGCGAGTCTCATTCATATCATATCCTTCTTGAAGCAAATCAATTCTTGCGTGTTTCGGTGGAGCAGCTTGGGATTGATGTGGAAGTGTCTTTGTATGCACCTGATGGGAAACTTTTGGAAGAAAGAGACAGACCGAACGGCACACTCGGCGAAGAGTCTTTGTCTTCTGAAGTTCCAATTTCGGGCAAATACAAAATTGAAGTGAAGACTTTGGAAAAAGAGGCGAAAGAAGGCAAATACCAAATCAAGATTGAAGCCCCACGCTCAGCAACATCACAAGATAAGAAACGGATAGAAGCTGAAAAGGCTTTTCAGGATGGAATGAAATTAGACGATACCGGAACAAATGAAAGTTTCACAATCGCAAGTGAGAAATACGAGATAGCAAGCAAAAATTGGAACGAGTTAGGAGATAGTTACGCTGAAGGCATGGCTTTGTATCAATTGGCACGGACTTATAAATGGCTGAGCGAAACTGATAAAGCAATAGAATCTGTAATAAAAGCATTGGCTATTCACCAAGTGCGTAAAGACCGAGCAGCAGAAGGCGACGATTTATATTTACTTGGAATTTTAATGGAGTCGCAAGACAAAGTAGATGAAGCAATAAGATACCTTGAAGATGCCGCAATAGCCAAAAAAGAGACAAACAATGCTGATGGAGAATTATTTGACTTTTTGGCAAAAACTTATTCACGGGTTCAAAAATTGCCCCAAGCTATCGAAGCTCAAAAAAAAGCAATCGAAATTCATCGTAATAACCTAAATGTAGTAGCACAGATTCAGAGTGTCTTTGATTTGGGAGAGTTTTATCAACTTAATGGGGATGATGAAAATGCAACGAAATGTTATGAAGAAGCGGCTCAATTGGTAAAGACTATAACAAAAAAGAAAGAAAGTGTTGAGGTTTATAAAAAAGTGGGTGAGGGACTTTCAAGATTGGGAATTATGAAATTTCGGAGTGGCGATTTCCCGAAGGCACTAGAGGTCATAGGACGCGCCTTAACCCTGTTTGAATCAGTTAATGATAAACCGAATATTGCCCATAATCACAACCTTATTGGACTCTCCTATTTTTCAAATGGTGAAAACAATCTTGCCGAAGCACAATTTCAACAATCTCTGACAATTTTTCGCTCCTTGGGTGATAAATCTGGGGAAGCTAGAGCATTGTTTAATTTAAGAAAGCTGAACCCCACCTCGTTAAAACCTCAAATCGCAGAAATATCAGTTCAAATCGGGCATCCAACGGGGGCGATCTATACGGTGTTTAGTCCTGATGGGAAGGTTTTGGCTAGTACCGGTATTGATGGTGCCATAGTACTTTGGGATGTGGAAACTAGAAAACAGATTAGAACACTCAAAGGGATAGGTGGACCCGTTATGACCTGTGCCTTTAGTCCTGATGGAAAATTAATTGTGGGTGGTGGTTTCGTTTTTGCTGAAGCTGATAATAGTAATACACTAAAAGTATGGGATGTTGAGACTGGAAATGAATTATTCAATCTTCAGGGACATCGAGTCGCAGTTAAATCGGTTGCCTTTACGCCTGACGGCAAGACGATTGTAAGTGGAGGCACGGGTCCAATTCGGCAGTGGGATGTGGCAAGTGGTCAACAAATTCGTTGGTTAGTAAAAGGTGGCACACTGGTTGCACTAAGCCATGACGGAAAATCATTAATAAGTGGAAAACTTGATTCAACCTTAGCTTTGTGGGATTTAACAAGCGTAACAGTGAAACACACTTTCATCGGTCACAAAAAGGATATCTATTCTGTAGCATTTTGTCCAACTGAAAATAAAGTTGCAAGTGCAAGTACGGATGGCACTATTAAAATTTGGAGGGTTGAAACCGGCAAGATATTACAAACATTTGAAGCACCAATTATGGATGATTCTTCGATATTTGCTGGGGTAGTTTTTAGCCCAGATGGTCAACTAATTTCGTGGGCAGATACTAAGAAAACTACCTTAATATGGAATGTGGAAACCGGAAAGGAAGTTCTAAAATTGTCTGAGATTGGCGAAAACTATGCAACCGCCTTCAGTCCGGATGGGAAAATATTTGCAAGAGGTGTCGGAAGGGATATCAAACTTTGGGAAATACATGACAATAAGGAATTATCCGAAATTAAAGCCAACAGCAGCACGCAATTTACGGCTTCTTTCAGTAGAGACGGGGAAGTTCTGGGTATGGCGCACAGCGGAGATAGTATCATAAGTTTGTTGAGTAAGAAAGGATGGCAGAAACTACAAACTCCATTTAGTTTTGGAGTTGATGAAATCGCCTTTAATCAAGGTGGAAAGCTACTTGCTACTGGAACATTCGAAAACGCAATCAAACTTTGGAATATTACAGAGAACAAAGAGTTATATACATTCATAGACTGTGCAAACAAAAGCACTTTAAGCCCGAATGGTAGAATGCTTGCTTGTGTGAGCAAAGATAAAAAGACCGTTAAACTATTTGCTATAGAAAGTGGCAAAGAGGTAGGTAAGATTGACGGGCAGTTTGATGAAGTAGATATTTTTCAGTTTAGCCCTGACGGAAATATGTTTGGTGTTCAAACATCAATGGGAAAGGGTTTTCAACTTTGGAATGTAAATCAAAGAACTAAGACTTTTGATTTTCTCACTTCGAAAGTAGCATTTAGTTTTGACGGAAAACTGATGGCTACTTCAAGAAGCGAAAGGGTCTGGATTAGAAAAGTTGATGATCTGAGTTCTGAAGGATGGACTGAACTTACAGGCAATATGGGTGCTGTCCTAAGCCTTGAATTCAGCCCTGACGGCAAAGTGTTAGCCAGTGGGGGATTTGATAAGTCCATAAGACTATGGGACACGAATACTTTCAAGGAGATTAAGACTTTTGATGGGCATAATTCTTTTGTTAGTAAAATCAGTTTCAGTCCTGATGGGAAGACGCTAGTTAGTTTAGGCGCAGACAGCAATAACAAACTTTGGAATGTGTCCACAGGAAAAGAAATTGTTTCCTTCATTTCTTTGTCCGAAAATGAATGGGCAATTGTAACTCCCGATGGTCTATTTGATGCTTCGGTAGCTGGTAGAAAAATGCTTCACTATGTTGTTGGACTTGAGCCGATTGCTTTGGAGCAAATGAAAGAATTATATTATGTTCCCGGACTTTTGCAGAAGATTTTCAAAGGTGATCCGCTTCCGAAGGTTGAGCTTTTTTCTAAAAAAGATCTGTTTCCGGATGTCGAATTTTCTCAACCGCAAGCGGGGCAAGAGGATTTGACAGTCAAACTTACCAATCGCGGCGGCGGGATCGGGCAGGTGCAGATTCTGGTGAATGGGAAGGAGTTTGTCGGCGATGCACGTCCCAAAGGGTTTGATTCGAATGCGAAGGATGCAACTTTGACTGTTAGTTTGAAAGATGCGCCATTTATTGTTGGGAAAGAGAATAGAATTGAGATTATTGCCAAAAATGCTGCCGGTTCGCTTTCGACACGCGGGACGCCGCGAGGGACGGCGGTTTTTAATTTGGGCGGCAATGAATCGCGCGAAAAGCCGAATATTTATGTGATCGTCGGCGGAATTTCAAACTACACGAACGATAATCTGAAACTCGGGTTTGCCGCCAAAGATGCCGAAGATTTCGCCAAAGCAGTCGAAATCGGTGCGGTCAAATTGCTCGGCGATAAATCGAAAGTCCATATTCGACTTTTGACGAGCAACGGCACGAATTCAACCGCCAAATTCGACATTCCCGATGCAAAGATCTCAACCGCCACGAAAACCGATTTTGAAAAGGCATTTGCCGATTTCAAGGATGCTACGCCGAACGATGTTTTTATCGTCTATCTGTCGGGACACGGCGTTGCGCTCAATCTCAATCAAAACCCGTCGCAAGCCGGCGGCGACACCTATCTCTATCTGACACAGGAAGCGACGACGACCGACAAGAGCATTCTGACAGTAGAAAACTCGCGCAAGGCAATGGCGATCTCGTCGGAAGAATTAAAGGATCTGATGAAGACGAACAAAGCCTTGAAACAGGTTTTGATCTTAGACACCTGCGCGGCGGGCGCGTTGTCGAACTCGCTCGTCAAACGCGATTTGCCGTCCGACCAAATCCGCGCCATCGAGCGTTTGAAGGACAACACCGGATTTTACGTCCTGATGGGCAGTTCGGCAGACGCGTTTTCCTACGAAGCCTCGCAATACGGACAAGGGCTTTTAACTTACTCACTTCTGCAAGGAATGAAAGGCGCGAAACTCCGCGAAAACCAATTCGCCGATGTCAATCTGCTTTTTTCATACGCCCAAGAAACCGTCCCGAATATGGCAAAAAACATCGGCGGCATCCAACGCCCTTTGATTATCACGCCCGATAATTCGGCGAGCTTCGACATCGGCAAATTTACTTCGGAAGAACAGCAACGAATCAACCTTTCCAATCCGAAACCGATTATTTTGCGACCCGTTTTGCAAAATAGAGAACAGGATTTTGATGATTTGGAACTGACCAAATTACTGCAAGCGAAATTACGCGAGGCAAACTATGTGGCGATCCGCGGCGAAAATGCGGCTTTGGTTTTTGTGGACGCGGACGAGATGGTTGATGCCGTCAAACCGAGCGGTTCGTATCTGGTCAAAGGCGATGAAATTACCGTAACCTTGCGGCTAATTCGCAACAAAATTCCGATTGAAACGCTGACCGTCAGCGGCAAGGTCAGCCAAAAGGAAGAATTGATAAACGCGCTCGTGTTGAAAATCACCCAATATTCGCAGATAAAACCTTGAAGTTGTAAAATAACGATATGAAATTTTTTAACACCGCCGGACCGTGTCGCCCCGAATACAATTATATGTTGCCGTTTGCCGGACGTTTGCCGGAAGTGCTAAGAATCATTGACCAACAAGGCTATTTCATTTTGCACGCGCCGCGTCAGACGGGCAAGACGACGCTTGTTTTGGAACTCGCCAAACAATTGACCGAAGAAGGCAAATACGCCGCCGTGATGTTGTCGGCGGAAGTCGGCGCGGCTTTTCCTGATGATATTGACAAAGCTGAAAAGGCAATTTTGGGCGAATGGCAAACCGGAGCAAAATTTTGGCTGCCAAAAGAATTGCATCCGCCTTTGTGGAAATATGATGATGCCGGAAAACGTATTACAAACGCGCTTTCCGAATGGTCGGCGGCGTGTCCGCGTCCGTTGGTGATTTTTGTTGATGAGATTGATTCGCTGCAAGATGAAGTCTTGATTTCCGTCTTGCGTCAACTTCGTTCGGGCTATCCGCGTCGTCCTGAAGGATTTCCGTGGTCGTTGGCGTTAGTTGGTTTGCGTGATGTCCGCGATTACAAAGTCGCTTCGGGCGGAAGTGAGCGGCTACATACCGCTTCGCCGTTTAATATAAAGGTTAGAAGTTTGACTCTGAAAAATTTCACGGCAGATGAAGTCGCCGCACTTTATCGCCAACACACAGCGGAAACCGGACAGATTTTTACGGATGCAGCCTTGCAAATTACTTTTCATTTAACGCAGGGACAGCCGTATTTAGTAAATGCGCTGGCAAAAGTTGCCGTCGAAGAATTGCAACCGGATGTTTCTCAGCCAATCGAGCAGAAACACATCGAAAAATCGAAAGATATTTTGATTGAACGCCAAGAAACGCATCTCGATTCTTTGGCGGAGAGATTGCGCGAACCGCGTGTTCGCGCCGTCATCGAACCGATTTTGGCAAGCTCTTCGGAAGCACCAAATTTGCCATTTGACGATATTCGGTTTGTCAAAGATTTAGGCCTGGTTAAACAGAAAAACGGTAACGGTTTGGAAATCGCTAATCCGATTTACCGCGAAGTAATCCCGACGGTGTTGAGTTATGTAACGCGGGCTTTTCTGCCGAAAATCGCCCCGAATTGGTTAAACCCGGACGGCACGCTCAACCCCGAAAATCTGCTCGAAGCCTTTCTCCGATTTTGGCGGCAACACGGACAACCGCTTCTCAGAAGCGTGCATTATCACGAAATCGCGCCGCATATTGTTCTGATGGCTTTTCTGCATCGCGTTATCAACGGCGGCGGAAGTCTGGAAAGAGAATACGCTATCGGCACGCGAAGAATGGATGTTTGTCTGCGCTACGGCGATTTTACGCTCGGAATGGAACTAAAAGTCTGGCGCGATAATGAACGGGAACCGCTCGCAGAAGGCTTGGAACAACTCGACGAATACTTAAACGGGTTAGGCTTAGAAACGGGCTGGTTGGTCATCTTCGACCAACGCACCGGACAACTGCCAATCGCCGAACGCACCTCAACCGAAACCGCCGCCACGCCGCAAGGGAAAACGATTATCATCATTCGGGCTTGAAAATCATTCGTAACCTTTCTGCGAAAATTGCCACTACTATATGGGTGATTGTAATATGGAGGAAATAAATACAAAACCCGCGATGAACAAAGCCCAATCGTCTTCGTCGAAGCCGACAAAATGACCGACGCAATTCTCATCAGCGGCGATTACACAATCGAAGGTGATAATTTGAAAATATCGGTGATTTTGGTGAAAAATAATACGCTTTTTGGTAAAGAAACTAGTATTAATGGAAGATGAATGAATTAAAAAAAGTAATTAAAATATTATCAGAAAATATCTTGGAGTTATTACTACAATCGAAAACACTTTAAATTCAGTTTTGAAAAAACATAAAAACACACTTTATTTATATTTTTTGTTGATGGTTACACACATATTATCA
>JANLTD010000569.1:0-1787 GCA_031362765.1 Acidobacteriota bacterium
TTTTTTCCAGGTGCGGTTTGTTTCCGTATCGAGTTTGATCTTTTCGATATTGACCGTCGAAGTTTCAAAGGTGTGGCGGTTGTCGTCGGACTCAAAACGAATGCTTTCGGGCGAAATATAGAGCGAACCCGTGCAGCGACCGCTAAAACCGCCGGTGTCATCGTGATAAACCCGAAAAACCGCGCTGCCGCCGTTGGCAATGGCTTCGCGCATCAGTTTTTCGGCTTGAGCCGGATTATTCAGACCGTAAAGATTAACGAACCCTAGCATTTGATAGGCTTTCGGATTTTTCGGATCCATTTTCACCGCCGTTTGTAAATAACGCACCGCGTCCTTCGGATTTTCCCGGTCTTTATAGAAATACATCGCTTCGTCCAGCAAATCGTCATAGTTTGACGGAAGTTTTTTGTTGCGGTTTGATTTACTATTTTTGGCAAAGGTGCTGTCATCACCCGGCGCGATCCGCAGATTATCCGCGATCGCTTTAAGAACTTCGGGGCGTGCGCCGACGGCAATCAAAATTTTGCGGGTTTCCGGTGTTAATTTGAAATCCACGCCGTTGGAATTGATGACCGCAACAATATCGCGCGTCTGCAATTGCTTTGAACGAAGGGCTTTGATCAGCCGGTCTTTTTTGACCGGCGCGCCTCTGTATTGCGCAAAAAAATTAATTCCGCTCGCCAGAATCAAAAAACAAGCCAATGTGGGTTTAAGAAGACCTTTCAATTTTGTAAAACTCGATTCGTTCATTTCTTAATGCTCTTTGGTTATTCGATAAATCAAAACAGGGCTTTCCTATAAAAATTTGTCGTTAAAAACTTGTATTTTCTATAAATTCCCTCCAACTTTAGTTGGAGGATTATTTGAAATTTCAAGCGCGGCTTGAGCCGAACAGGAACATTTATCAATCATCCTTATTGCTTTAGCAGAAATTGTGCTAAACCAATAAGCAATTTTATTTTTTACCAGAAATTCGGCTCAAGCCTGCGCTCTCCATTTACATCACCTCCAACTAAAGTTGGAGGTGATTTATTCTTATAGGAAAGCCCTGTAAATCAAAACCTCTAAATTCCGGTGAGAATTTTTTCAGCGCGTCGAAGGCGCGTGGCGCGTGGTTCGATCGTCTCTTTTTTCTTCTGTTGCGGCTTGCCAGGCGCGATTTCGGTTTGCCTTTGTCTGACGGGCGGCGCAGATTTATCAGGCATCACCGAATCTATTCTTTTGACTTCAAATTCTGCGGGTTTGGTTTCCGACATTTGTTCGCTGACCTTTTCGATAGTTGCCGGTGATTCGGTGATCTGTGTTTTTTCGTTTTTGATAACCGTTAATTGATATAAGAATTGCAAAACGCCGATCGTCAGAATAGCGGCGATCACAGACGCATTGCGCCAATTAAATACGGCTTTGGAAAATGACGATTTATTTCCTGTTTTTGTGATTTTTTGAGGTCTTGAACGCTTATTGGGAAAATTATTTTGCGCGTCGTTATTGATGTGCGTAAAATTTAACGAATAATCCGAAACCGGAATTTCACCCGAAATCTTTTCGAGATTGTTTTTCGTTAAATTTCTCCTTGATCTCTCCATAACTCACTCCTCCGTTAATAAAACTTAAATTTACCGACCTTGTGATGTATATGAGTTGTCCCCTGTCCGGTCTTTTGTTCCGTAATGTTTTTGATGGTTTAAACTGTTGTAACGGTTGCCTTCGTTCATACAATCAATAAAAATACTTGACCTTATGATTTAACTGAGCCTCATTAAATGCTGTGGGCTTTCATTTTTTCC
>JANLTD010000668.1:0-2135 GCA_031362765.1 Acidobacteriota bacterium
CCGAGGCAAACGAATTGCTCAGACTCCGGAGTAAAATTGCGGATCATTCAACTACTTTTCTCACGATTATCGCCGAACCAAAATTCAAGTCAGTTTTCGGCGAAATGTCTCGCGATTTTTCGTTGAAAACAGCACCTAATGGCTTTCCAAAAGACCACGAAGCCCTGCAGATATTGAAGTTGAAGAGTTTTACGGTCAGCCGGAAATGCAGCGAAAAGCAAATCGGTGATTTGCGTTTCGTATCGGAAACTTTTCGAGTAATGAAGCCCTTTCTGGATTTTTTTCGGGTTTGACCGGAAAATATTCGCCAGTCCCAAACCGAGACACGATGCGACGCTGATTGTGCGGTCTTTTTGTTTAAAATATCGGGGGAATCCACACCGCTTGAGTCCTTCTTACGGCTTAGCCACAAAAAGCGGTTCAAACGATTTTCGGTAGTAGTAACCCAAAAAGATATTTCCGGTGGTCAGAAGAATCGCAACCGGCAAACCGGACCAATCGAGGAAGAGATGCACGAACAAGATATTTACGATGATCGGAGCAACAACGATCGTCGCCAACGGAACAAATCGTCCTGCGACAAATGCGATACCGCAAATAAGTTCGGTAACCTTCAGCAATGTAAAGAAATAGCCCGACGCCGCTAAACCATCGAAATACGTTTTCATATTTCCTTGTAAATCCGCGGGTGCAGGACTTATAAAGAACATCACCGACGCAAAAATGAATAAAAGTCCCATCAAAACTCTGACGATTACTGCTGCAATTTTCATTATTTTCTCCAAAGCTCAACAATACGAAAAACGAATGCTGATTCAATTCCTCGTTCTTGCCAAACATCCAGCTCGAACCGTGACACCGCCACTTCTTTCCCCCGCACGGTGAAACCGCCGGGCAGGACGAACTTTTACAAAAGCGAAGTAGGCCAGGTTTAATCGAATGTTCATTTTTTCGATAAAATAGTTTCCACAATTAGCAAAAGAAATATACGTGCGGTTCATTTTGTTGTCAAATCTTTGTCAGAAATTCTTTCAAATATGGCCATTTGATCTGACCTTGTAAGTGTCGGGCACGGTTCCGCCCGAAACTCTCCTTTGGGAAATACGAAAAACATTCCGCTCAAAGAAACTTTGGCTGCATCTTGGAACAGGCCGCCAATCAGTGACTAACCGGCTGAATCCGCCAGGATCCTTCAATCCGAGCTCGGGGTCTCGTTTTTAACAGCCAATCCGGTTAGAAGCGAAAGACTACGGGCAAATATCGTTGAAATCACAAATTTACTTACAATTAAAGCTTTTGAGAAAAAGATATTGAAACAGAACCCTATCTGCTTGAGAAAACGATTAAAAAGGATTATTTTGACACATAACTATCAAAGTTGATCGGTTTACGATTATTTATCCATTCAACGATGATTCAATATTTTAGAAAAAATAAATATGGCAACTGATAAATGTTTCATAAAATTCGTTTTTGACGAAATCGAAAATGCGGGAGCTATTTTCAACGGAACACAGCATTTTCATATATTTGCTTATCATACCGAATCAATTCGGTTGAACTGCGATTTCGACGGAAGAAAAAAAGGGGAAAAATATGAATTCAATCGTTAGAAATATTTTGGCGGTGATAGCGGGCATTTTTGTCTGTATGTTTGTAAATGGCGGAATCATTTCGCTGAGCGGGTCAATTGTTCCGTTACCGGAAGGCTTGAACCCCAACGATCTCGAGAGTTTTAGGACCAACGCACATTTGCTTAAACCGCAACATTTTATTATGCCGTTTTTGGCTCATTCACTCGGCAGTGTGTTTGGTGGTTTGGTGGCTGCGCTGATTGCTGCGAGCCGAAAAATGACCTTCGCATTGGTGATCGGTATCGTTCATCTGCTCGGCGGAATCGCAGCGTCATTTATGATTCCGGCACCCGCTTGGTTTATCGTCCTGGATTTAGTCGTTGCGTATATTCCGGCGGCCTATTTGGGCGGCTTGATCGGCACTGGAAATCGAGGCAAGGTCGGCTAGCCTCGAGAAGCCGCCCTTATTCATGGGTTGTCAGATACCCGTTCCACATTTTGATCTCGCCCTGTTTGTGAAATGTTTTTGGACTTTACAGGCCCGGAAAGAATCACATCGCG
>JANLTD010000675.1:0-7599 GCA_031362765.1 Acidobacteriota bacterium
TTCGTAACGGTCGCGGTCGCGCTTTTCCATCTTTTCGACAAAATCGAGCGGTTCGTTATCTTCAAAATCAATACCCATCGCGTGAGCGTTTTCTTCAACGTCGGATTGGTCAGGCGTTGGATTATGTCCGCCAAACGATTCTGAGCCGCTGGAATTGACCTCTTCCCAATTGGCGTCAATATCGCCGCCGGAATCTGCCGGACTTGATGAATGATGTTCCAACAGACGTTCCGCCAATTCGTGCGGAGCTTGTGGGACGTGTGCGATCTCCTCGTCCATAAACTCCTTGATTTCTTCGCTTGGGGGATCTTCGTTTTCGTAAAATTCTAAATCTTTCCCTGAAATCATATTTTTTCCCTCTTGATTTACTTTATACCCTTCCTTGTTCTTTAGAAAAGAATAGCATATCAAAAGACTGAAAGAAACAAGTCGAGAGTCGAGAGCCGGAAGATTTGAGTTCCAGGTTCCAACAGACTCTCGACTCTTGACTCAAATAAAGACGACCGTTTGCGACGACGGGATATCAAATCTTTTGCGGCAGCGCATATTTTTGCACATCAGCATATCGTCTATCCGGACCATATAATCGCGGGATTTTTGAAACCGCGATTGATCCTGTTGGTTCAAATGGCGCGGGACGTTTTTCTTTTTTATCCGGGTCATCCATCGCACGTCATAATCGTGGCGTTCGCGGCATTGCGGACACGAGAAACTCGCTTTTTTTACTTCGGTTTTTTCGTCGAAAATGTCTTTTTCCTGCATAATTATAAAAAAATGAAAGTTGATTTATTCGGCTAGTTTTCTTAAATATTCAAACGAGAAGATTCCCGTGTTATGTCCGTCGGAGAAATGGAAATTAAGCGCGTAACGTCCGACGACCGAAACGGACGAAATAAATGTGTCATCGGAAACGCTTTTGGCGTGGAGAATTCTTTCGCCCGTCCATTCGTTGACGCAGCTTGCACACGGACAATTTCGCCGTAATTGCGGCGCGTTATAACTCGTCTCCGCGTCGTCCGACCATTTTATCGAGAGTTCGCGGTCACTTTCTTCAATTATTTGTGTTGGTTCGATCATAATTATTTGAGTGGCGAGTGGAGAGTAGAGAATTAAAAACCAAGACTCCAAACTCTCTACTCTCCACTCTCTACTTTTTGAATGTCTTCCGCCGTGATGTCGTAATGAGAAGCGTGGTAAACCGCTCTGCCGTTCTTTAACACGATTGCCTGCGGCGATTCGTGCCGAATACCTGTTTTTTGCGCGATTTCGCTTGAAATCTCACGCGAGTTTTGGACAATAACGAGATTTACATCCGATTCAATATCCGAAACTTCGTAATAAACATTCGTGCTGATCGGGCAAGTCACGGAATGTTTGAATAACACGACGGGGCTGAAGTGCGATATTTCAAAAAGCTTCGCCAGCTCTTCAGTTGAATTGATTTCGATAAAATTTGCCATTAATAATCTAAATTCCTTGATAATTGCCAGTATTGGTTGAATCGGAGTCGGGTTTTTCAACTTTTGGAAAAATCTTCCGGTAAGCAACTGTATTAGCGGCAATCACAATCGGGATTGTCAGATATATTCCAATACAAAAAACAAGCAATCCGCCCAAACTGACTAAAAATCCGACTCCATAGAGTTTTGCTACGCCGCCAAGATTTGCCCAAACCGCCCGCGCACTGGTTTTCATCGCTTTAATTGCCGTCAATTTTCTGTCAACGACAAGCGTATATGAAAACATCAGCAAAGTGTGAAAACAAACCATAACAACCGAAAAAATAATATCAACAACAATATTCACGCCGATGATCGTCCATAATTCATCACTGCCGATATTCGGTTTGGTCAAAATTGTTACCATCAATGGAAGATAAGCGATCGCGAAAAAAATAAACGTCGGCACGATAAAAAATATCGTCACGATCAATCCCGGCAACCAAAAGCCGAATCCTTTGAACAAATCTTCAAAATCTATCTTCTTTCCGTCAAGAACTTTTAGATAGCAATAAAAAATCCCGCAGACCATCGCACCGAGCAAAATGTAAAGCGTCGCCGAACCGATCATTGCGCCGAGCAGTGTGATGCCAATCAGCATCCAATACTGCGGCTTGATGATTTCCCAGGCTTCTTTGAAACATTCAACCGGGCGGATCGCTCCTACTTTGAATTCGATTTGATCCATAGTTTGCAAAAAAAAACGGATAACGGAAAAGTTTTCCGTTATCCATTATCCGACATTGAACCAAAATTAACAATAAATCTTTTCAAGATAATCCTTGACCATCCGATCGCTTGAAAATTGCGGAGTAAGCGTCCCTATGGCATTCTTCATTCGCCGAATCCATTCAGTTGGCAACCCGTTTTCGCCCGTTTCGTAAAAAGCCGGAACGATCTCGTTTTCCAAAATCTGATAAAGTGATTCGGCATCTTCGGCATCGATCATTTTCTGGTCTTCGCCGACGTTCAGTTCACCGATCGAAAATCCGTTCGTGCCGTTATACCCTTCAATCCACCAACCGTCTAAGATGGAGAAATTCAAACCGCCGTTCATCGCCGATTTTTGTCCGCTGGTGCCGCTTGCTTCAAGCGGCCGACGGGGAACATTCATCCAGACATCAACGCCCTGAACCAGATAACGCGCCACTTCCTGATCGTAATCTTCAATAAAAACAGCACGACTTTGCCAGTTTGAATCGTGATTGATACTCATTAAGTTCTGCAGAATCTGTTTGCCGACAATATCTTGCGGATGGGCTTTGCCCGCGAAAACGAATTGCACCGGTCGCTTTGCATCGTCAACCATTTTCAAAAGTCTGTCCAAATCCGACATCAACAGATTCCAACGCTTATAAGCAGCAACGCGGCGCGCAAAACCGATCGTCAAAACATTTGCGTCAAAAAACTTCCGGGTATCTTCACGTTCGTTGATCGTGTTGTGCAAACCTGTTTCTTTGGAAAGAGTTTTGTCACGAATAAAGGAAATCAAAAGCTGTTTCAAAAGCCGATGGGCGTTCCAGATTTCAGCGTCGGGAATTTTTTCGATAGCTTGGCGCCACGCCGATTCATCACGCAGAAGCTCTGCCCAATTTGAGCCGATCTGTTTTTCATACACAGTTTTCAGCAACGGCGCGATCCACGTCGGCGCGTGAACGCCGTTTGTGATGTGTTTGATCGGCACATCTTGACTGAGCGTGCCTTCGGGAAACATTTTTAACCACAGATCGCGTGAAACTTCGCCGTGTTTTTCGCTGACGCCGTTTGCCGAACGCGCCATTCTGAGCGCCAACGGTGTCATTCCGAATGCTTCGTTTTCGTCGTCGGGATTGGTTCGACCAAGTGCGAAAAACTCTTTCGGCGAGATTTTCAATGACGCGACAAATTCAGAGCTGAAGCATTGACCGAGTTTTTCGATCGAAAAGACGTCGTTGCCCGCTTCGACCGGCGTATGCGTTGTGAAAACGCATTGCTCACGAACATTGGCAACCGCGTCTTCAAAGGTTGAATTTTCATTTGATTGTAAAAATTCGCGAACGAGTTCGAGCGTTAAAAACGCCGAATGTCCTTCGTTGAGATGAAAAACCGACGGCTGATAATTTAACTTTCGCAAAAATCTGACTCCGCCGAGTCCAAGGACTTTTTCCTGGACAATACGCGTTTCCGTGTCGCCGCCATAGAGATGCCCGGTGATCAATCGGTCAACATCGCTGTTTTGCGGTAGATTAGTGTCAAGTAGATAAAGTTTGATGCGTCCGATCTGCGCCAGCCAGCCTTGCAGGAAAACTTCGCGTCCGCGAATGAAAATTGAAACCAAAACCCGCTCGCTGTTTTCATTAAGAACCGGTTTTAAGGCGAGTTCAGAGTCAAAAACGTCCAAATATCGCTCTTCCTGCCAACCATCGTGCGCGATCTTCTGCCGAAAATAGCCGTAACGGTAAAGGAGCCCGACCGCGACGAGCGGGATATTCAAATCGCTCGCCGATTTCAGATGATCGCCCGCCAAAATCCCCAAACCGCCCGAATAATTGGGCAAGGAATTATGCACACCGTATTCGGCGCAAAAATAGGCGACCGGATTATCAATGGTGACACGTCCTGAATCGGTTGGTTCGGCACTCAAATAGTTTTCGAGTTTTTCGGCAAACAACTTAACTTTTTCAACATATTCAAGATCGGTTGATTTTTGCCACAGGCGAATTTGCTTAACCTTTTTGAGTAAGAGGCGCGGATTTTGTTCGCATTGTTCCCAAAGCGACGGTTCGAGCTCGCGAAAGATCTCGGCACCTGACCTTTCCCACGACCAATAATAATTCCAAGCGATTGTTTCTAAAGACTTTAGATTTTCAGGGAGTTCGCGTTTGTAAAAAAAATCGGATTTTAAACTTTGTTCGGTTTGTAAACTAACTGCTGACTGCATTATTTCTAAGGTTTCGGTTGAAAGCTCCTTCATAGCATTAAATTTTTGTTTGGATAAACGAAAAAGATTAAAGAACTATAAACTATCGGGAAGCAAACGGCAAATTTAAGTTCTAATTTCCGCGTTTCAAGTTCCAGATTTCAAGTTGTACTATTAACTTGGAACCCGGAACCTGGAACTCAAAACTGTTGATGTTTCAGAAACATCTTTGCGTCAGATTCGGAAAAGAAAACGAGCCGAATTTCTTTTATTGTATCGTTAGCCGAGAGAAAAGTTTTAATTATTTGAGATGAAACCGTTGCGGCTTCGTGTTTCGGATAACCGAAAGCACCCGTCGAAATTGACGGGAAAGAAATTGATTCCAAATCGTTTTCAACCGTCAGGAGAAGAGAATTCAGATAAGAATCGCCCAAAAGCCCGGCATCGCGCCCCTGATTCATACCGTAAATCGGACCGACCGTGTGAATAACAAAACGTGTCTTTAGATTTCCGCCTGAAGTAATCACGGCTTTGCCCGTCGGCAAGCCCTGCGGATAAAGGGTTTGCCGTAGTTTGTAACATTCATCGTAGATCACGCGCCCGCCTTTAGAGTGTATTGCGCCGTCGACGCCGCCGCCGCCGAGCAACGTCGAATTCGCCGCATTAACGATCGCATCGGTTGATTGTTCGGTAATGTCGCCGACTGTGATGACGGTGCGACCGTTTAAAAATAATTCATTCATAGCGTCTTTTTTAAATTATTTCGCCTGATTTTTCCAATGGACCGACTTTCATAAAACGATGATGAAGCGTGACCAAAAACCCGAAAGCCAAAGCTGCAAATGTAAGAAAAACACCGACATTGAAATAATTCGGCGCATTTCCGAGTCGGATCAGCCATGCGAAAAAAGCGGCAAAGATTCCGCCAAAAGCAAAAAGTATCGGCAGCCAAACGAACTCATATTTCATAAATGCCGATTTTTCAGAGCGTTTATCAAACAGAATCGGCTTCACACGGTCGTAATCCCAAACGACGAGATAAACTGCCGCCAAAGTCATCAAGATCGTGACAATCCAGGTTCCGGCAAAACCGACCGCATTGGTCAAAATGGCGATATTTAAGATGATGGGAAAAAACATCAGTGCGCCGAGATGGGCTGTACGCGGAAAGATCAAAAGAATCGCCGCGATCAACTGCGCCCAACCGATAAACTCGTAATAAAATCCGGTTTCGAGAAGCGCGTTAAAATAATGCCCGACCGGATTTGAGTCGGGCAAACTCGTAAAAGGTTCGTGCATTATTTTTTTGATGCTCGGCGGCGTAAATCCGATAAAAAGCAAAATTCTCGTCAATGCCGTGAATATCTGCAGTATTTTACTGCCGGTCATTTTTGCGTGAATTTTGTCCAAAGTACTTTCAAGTTTCATATATTTTCATTCTTTTTCAAAAAAACTCTCAATTATTAACGCGAAAACTGCAAAAAAAAGTTTCACCTTTCTTGTTAGATAAAAAATTTTTCCGTAAGATTTTATTTCGTATCTTAATTTTGGGGAACTTTTAATAAAAATGATAATACCTGTTAAATGGTCAGACGAAGGTGTGCTGATGCTTGACCAACGCCTGCTTCCGACCGAAGAAAAATGGCTGACCTTAAAAACTTACACGGATGTCGCGAACGGCATTAAGGATATGGTCGTGCGCGGCGCGCCCGCGATCGGAGTTTCAGCAGCTTACGGCATTGCGCTCGGTGCAAAGAATTTCGTCGGAATGGATATGACCGATTTTGAGGACGAAATTGACTATATCGGCGAGCGTTTAGCCGAAACGCGCCCGACTGCCGTCAATCTTTTTTGGGCGATCGATCGGATGAAACGCACATTTGCCAAAGCTAAAGCTGCGGGGAAATCGGTCAGTGAAGTCAAACAAATTTTGCTTGCAGACGCCAAAGCGATTCACGAGGAAGACATTGAATCGCAACGGCTGATCGCGCAATTCGGCGGCGAACTGATCGAAAACGATTCTGTTGTGCTGACACATTGCAACGCGGGCGCACTTGCGACGGGCGGCGTTTGGGGAACCGCTCTCGGCGTGATTCGCGGCGCGATCAATCAGGGCAAAAATGTATCGGTTATCGCTGACGAAACGCGCCCGTATTTGCAAGGCGCACGCCTGACGGCCTGGGAACTCGATCAGGACGATATTCCGGTGACCTTGATCACGGACAATATGAGCGGTCATATTATGAAAAAAGGCGGCGTGCAGGCCGTCGTCGTCGGTTCTGACCGGATCGCGGCAAATGGGGATGTCGCCAACAAGATCGGTACCTATATGGTTGCCGTGCTCGCCCAACGCCACAATATTCCGTTCTACGTCGCCGCGCCGCTTTCGACGGTTGATATGAATTGCCCGACCGGCGAAGAGATCCCGATCGAAGAACGCGATATTCGTGAAGTCACACACGTTCAAGACATACGGCTTGCGCCCGAAGGCATATCCGTCAGCAACTACGCTTTTGATGTCACGCCAAACGATCTGGTGACGGCGATCATCACCGAAAAAGGCGTTGCCCGCGCACCTTATACGGAAAGTTTGCGGAAGCAGTTTGAAGAGTGAGAGATAGACAACGGGTTTCACGGATTAAATCCTATTGTTTTGTTGATTTGCCGGTGTAAATCATATATTGAATCGGGAAATCAAAAGCCGATTTTTGCACCGCGGCAGCTGCCCGGCAGGTAGAGGCCGATAAATTCGAATTGTTTGCCGAGCAAGCCGTCGGGTAGCTTTTTGGACGTGGCGCGAGCTGTCAAACAATCGAAGATGCACGAAGCATTGTGCGGAAACTACACGGCTTAAGCTCGAAACCCAAAGCAACACAAGATCCTTTCTTGCCAGACTTTAATCCGAGTGCGAAAAACATCTCGGCGTCACATCAGAGCCATGATACGAAAATCTCGACCTTTTTTGCAGTGATCGATTTTCTCGAAGTGCAAGCGGCTTATACGATCGTCAAACTAACGGGTTTGCTCGTCGCCGATGTCCGCGCCGTCGGTCTGTGAGGGAAGCCCACACACCGCTTCGATCACCCAATCCGCCACGATTGCCAATGCCCGCGACGCCCCCAACCAGCTCTTTTATCCCGACCCAAACAACGTCGGAACCTTGCCGCCGACTACAAAGAACTCTTAAAAGGCGCCTACGGC
>JANLTD010000706.1:0-10968 GCA_031362765.1 Acidobacteriota bacterium
GGATAACTTCCAATTTATCCGCCGTAATATAAGTTCGAATACAGCCTTTGTGCCTTCGACAACAGATTCGTTTTTCAACACGTTCAAACTCAACGGTGTCAGTTCGTTTTCCGATTGGACGGTGGGGGCACTTGCGCCGACCGCCGCTTCCGTTTCGATCAGCGGAAGAGTTTTAACACCGAATGGCAGCGGGATCAGAAATGCGACCGTCATTTTGTCGGGCGGAAATCTGACCGAACCGGTTTATGTGCGAACCGGCAGCTTCGGTTATTATAATTTCCCGGAAATTTCGGCCGGGCAAACTTATGTCGTGACGGTCAGAGCCAAACGCTTTACATTTTCGAACCCGAGTCAGATCGTTAATTTGGAAGATAATCTCGAAGGTATAGATTTTGTCAGCGATGTACCATAAATCAAGTAAAATTTTATGATTAAAAGAGAAATGCCGTGAGCTTTTGCGGCATTTCTCTTTTGGTAAATCTTAAGCGCGGATGTTAATTTTAAAATATGCAAAACAGAATCGAAGTTTTCAAACAAATGATCGAAGCCGACCCGTCGAACACGATGGTTTTGTTCGGTTTGGCAAATGAATATCAAAAGCTCGACGATTGGCAAAACACGGTCGCGACACTCGAAGATTATTTATCAAAAGCGGATGATGAAGGCGCGGCTTACGGAATGCTTGCCAAGGCTTACGAGCGAATCGGCGAGCGTCAGAAGGCACGGGTTGCCTATGAAAAGGGAATCGAAGTTTCGATGGCGCACGGTCATCCTTCGATGGCAGGTGATTATCGAATGACGCTCGATCTCGATTACGCCGATTAAAATTTGTTAAGGTAATTGGCTTAAAAATTCGGTCGGATTAAATGTCAACTGCAAACGCTTGACGACATTTCCGTTACCGTCTAAAAGCCATAGATTCGGAAAGCCGGCCGCGTTATGTTTTTCAAGAAAAGCCGTACCTTCGGGCGATTCGTATTCAAGCCGCGAAAACAGAAACTTTTCGGTAATCGTTTGTTTGACCCGTGCGTCGGAAAAAACGTCGTTATCAAGGCGGCGGCAGGTCGAACACCAGATCGCCGAAACATCAACCAGGATAAGTTTGTTTTCGAGCTTTGCCCTGGCCAACGCTTCATCAAAAGACAAATTTGTCAGCGCGGCTTTGGCAAGCGCTTGCCGTCCCCAATAGCTTTGGACTTCGACATTGATAAAATAAGCGCCAACGGCGACAAATGCGAAAATAATTATTGAAAAACCACGGCTTAATAGAAACTTTTTCATAGAAATTGGTTACTTTCGGGGAAAAGATCAGCGCATGTAAACCGCGCTGCAAACGGTCAGATCAAAGATTATGAAACAACTTTCTATATTTTTGGCGATTTAAACTTTATTCTACTTAGCTTTTGCTCCACAACGCAAAGATGCCCGGGCATCCGATATTTATTCCGCCCAAAATAAAATTCACATTTAAGCCACAGACATTTTCCTGAAATTGCTCACATTTGGTATCATTGATAGTTCATTAATTTACTCAATTATTATAAATATTTATCAAAGTAGGAATTTTAAGCATGGCAACAGCAGCAAAGAAAGCCGGAGGCACGGTGAAGACTAATTCAAAGACCGTCATAAAAACATCGAAATCGTTAAAACCTGAGACCGCGACGAAAGTAAAAAAGACCCTCAAAAATTACGGCGGACTCGACCCGCAAACGCTGGTCAAAATGTATCGCACGATGTATATGTCGCGGCGAATTGACGACAAGGAGATTCAGCTGAAAGGTCAGAACAAGATCTTTTTTCAGATCTCGGGTGCCGGGCACGAAGCAGTTTTGGTCGCGGCGGCACAGGCTTTGAAACCGGCGTATGATTGGTTTTTTCCGTATTACCGGGACCGTGCTTTGATGCTCGGACTCGGAATGACGGCGCAGGAAATGCTCTGGTCGGCGGTCGGCGCCGAGGTTGACCCGAATTCTCACGGGCGCCAGATGCCTTCGCATTGGGGACATAAAGACTTAAATGTGCCGTCGCAGTCTTCCTGCACCGGTTCGCAGGCGCTGCACGCGGTCGGCGCGGCGGAAGCCTCGTATCGTGCGTCGCTCCTCAAAAGTTTGCAGGATAAAATTAACGGATTTAAGGGCGATGAGGTCGTTTATATGTCGGTCGGCGACGGCACGACAAGCGAAGGCGAGGTCTGGGAAGCGCTGAATACGGCCTGTAATTTGAAATTGCCGGTGATCTTTGTCGTTGAAGATAACGGCTACGCGATCAGTACGCCGGTCGAGGTCGGCATTGCGGGCGGCGATATTTCGCGCCTTGTTTCAGGCTTTCCGAATCTTTTTATTCAAAAATGCGACGGTACAGATCCGATCGAATCTTACGAAACATTTGTTCGGGCAGTCGATTTTTGCCGGGCGCGAAAAGGCGCGGCGTTTATCCACGCCAAGGTTATTCGTCCGTATTCACACTCGCTTTCGGATGACGAAAAACTTTATCGCCCCGCCGAAGAACTCCAAAAAGACGCGGCGATCGACCCGATCAAAACGTTTGCCGAATTTTTGATGACCGAAAGAATTATTTCGTCGGAAGATCTGGAAATATTGCGAAAAGAAGTTGACGCGGAAGTTACCCAAGCCTCGGACATTGCGATCAATACGCCGCAGCCGGCGCCCGAATCCGCCTGGCGAAACGTCTATTCGCCGGACGTTGATCCGACATCAAAAGATTTCGATACCGAAGATGGCGCGGAGCTTTCGGGCAACGCCGGAACGATGGTTGATCTGATAAATCGCTGCCTGCACGAAGAAATGGAGCGCGATGAACGCATTGTCGTGTTTGGCGAAGATGTCGCGGATGTCTCGCGCGAAAAATATCTCGAAACCGTCAAGGGCAAAGGCGGCGTTTTCAAAGTGACGGCGAATTTGCAGCGCAAATTCGGTTCCGTACGGGTTTTCAATTCGCCGCTGGCTGAAGCAAATATCATCGGCCGCGCCATTGGCATGGCTTTGCGCGGTCTGAAACCGGTTGTCGAGATTCAGTTTTTCGATTATATTTTCCCCGCGATGCACCAGATTCGTAATGAACTGGCAACAATGCGCTGGCGTTCGGACGGCGATTCAAAAGCCCCGATCGTGATGCGTGTGCCGGTCGGCGGATACTTAAAAGGCGGCGCGGTTTATCACTCGCAATCCGGCACGACGCTTTTCGCACACACGCCCGGACTTCGTATCGTCTATCCGTCAAACGCTTTGGACGCAAACGGACTGCTTCGGACTTCGATCCGCTGCGACGATCCGGTTTTGTTTCTCGAACATAAACATCTTTATCGGCAGGTTTACAATAAATCGCAGTATCCTTCGTCGGAATTTTTAATTCCGTTCGGCAAAGCAAGAAAAATTCGTGAAGGAAACGATGTCACGATCGTAACCTTTGGTGCCTTGGTCCAACGAAGTTTTGAGGCCGCAAAACGTCTTGAAAAAGATGGGATTTCGGTTGATCTGATCGATCTGCGCACGCTTGTTCCCTACGATTGGGAAGCGATTGCCGAATCGGTCAAAAAAACCAATCGCGTCATTGTCGCGCACGAAGACCCGCTTTCCTACGGCTACGGCGCGGAGATCGCGGCACGGATTGCAGACGAATTGTTTGAATATCTCGACGCGCCTGTCCGAAGAGTCGGCGCGACTGATACATTTGTCGGCTATGCTCCGCAGCTTGAAGATTTCATCCTACCCCAAATTGAGACGGTCGAAAAAGCCGTCAGGGAATTGATGAAATACTAAGTGGAATTTAATCGAAGTTACGCATTTATCAGTTCAGAGTTACGCATTTATGCGTGAAAGCGTTCGCACTTTTCAACGCTTATTGAAACTCGAAACTCGTCTTTGTGCGAACGTATCTCACGCATAAATGCGTAACTCTGAACTTTAAAACCGCAAATATTTTCTTGCAAAAAAAAAGACTCTCTTTCTTTAACGGGGTTTATCTGTCTTTATTTGCAGTGAACTATTTCAAACGATAAATTCCGGTCTCCAATCTTTCGGCAAACCCTTCATTGACTAATTGATGATTTGCCTTTCCGGCTTCCCAACGAGGGAAGCCGAATGCTCTGGCAAATTCGCCGAGCGCGGTTGTTCCGCACATTTTTAGAAACTCGCGGGCGAGTTCACGCACGGCTTCTTCGCGTGAGATCTTTTTTGCTAGTTCCTTCGGAAATCGCGCTTCCGCCAATGTCCAGATATAGGTAAATTTCGGTTGATAAAGAACTTCCTGCGGCACGACCTTTAAGGTTTTTTGCAGCTCGTCGAGTGCTTTCGAGAGGCGCGCGCGGGTTTCAATTTTCGCCTCGGCGCGCAGATCCGCGGTTCCCATTTCCCATTCTTTGCGCAAAACCTTCAAAACTTTCTGCGCGTCTGCCGACAATTTCGTTTTTTCTTCGCTTTTGGGAATGCCCCAAATCGCGTTGAAAAAGGGAATCATTCGCGGCGCGATGAATGTCGAGCGACCTTTGCAGAGTTTTGAATAATAAACCTTACCGCGCAGCATCACTTCGTCTTTGAGCGTCCACGCGAGGCTCATCTCGAAATCTTTCTGGACGTTGCGCGGTGCGTGCGCGTCGCGCCGACCGCAAACGGCGATATAAACGCTCGGCAAATTCGTCCGCGCATCGGTCAAAGCCAGACAAAAACCGAGATCTTCGACCAGAGCCTCGATATCCAAAGCCGTTTCGATCTTCAAAGTTTCCTCGCGCCGCCATTTTCGGTCGCGGAAGTCCTCGACCTCTTCAAGCGAAATTTTCATGAAAATATTAAACCACAGATGACACAAAACGGCACGTGTGAAAGACGCATCTACCGAAAAAAGCCTCGCTTTTGCAAACGAGGCTTTGAGCGGATGTTTTGAGTCCCGCCTTCAGGCGGCACTTTTCTTATTAATAAAGTTCATTAAAGGTGTCAAACAAGCCCGGGCTTGTGCCATGCGGGACTCAAAGCTATATTTATCTATTCGGAGAAGTCGCCGTCACAGTGATCATCGAACCTTTTTTGAGATCCAGATCGTCTTTGCCTTGCAGAACGACCGAGCCGGCACCCGCGCCGCCGCCAATGATCGCGCCGAGCACCGCGCCTTTTCCGCCGCCGGCAATTGCACCGATAATTGCGCCTAAGCCTGCGCCGATGCCGCCGCGTTTGACGGTTTCTTTGGTTTGACTATCGCCTTTCGCAGTGCCTTCGGTGTCAATTTTGACGACTTTGCCGTTTGCATCCGCAACGCTTTGCAAGTATCCGGCAAATTCGTAGGTCTGACCGTTTCGTAAAGTTATTTTTTCAAAATTGAATGTGATCTTTGAACTTCCCGTAATTTTACCTGAACGATTGATGCCCGTAATATAGCCTTCGACGATCGCGCCGCGATATTCGTTCGGCGATTGCACCGTCATCCGGAAGCGATCGTTATTTTGCGAAATCTTGGTGTTGATGTCGTTTTCCAGAATTCCGGTGATCAGCGTTCCGTCCGGTACGATAAAATCGCCGGTTCGCCGATTGGTCGTGGTCGGGTTTTTCGAGTACGGATCATCCGTTTGGTCATTGCTCGAATAATCGCCGTTGTCATCGTTTGTATTTGTTGTATTTGTCGGATAATTCGGGTTTGGGTTTTGGTTAATATCGAGCCGTGCATACGAATCGGTCTTCGTATAAAAACTTTCGGCAAAAATTGTTTGATTCAGATAATCGGTCGTGATACGGCGCGTTACCTTCATTGATTTGCCGCTATCGAGCGACAGAAAAGTGACTGTATAATCGGTTTCGCCGCCGAGACTCAAAACGGTTAGTTCCTGTCCGCGAAGAATTGCCCGAACGCGAATCGTTCTGCCATTTGCGTTTTCTGTTTTGGTTCGCCCGTCTGCCGTGAACGAAATCGGCGCGGCTTTTGATGAAGCGAGCGTGACCTGTGTACCGCGAATTTCAATCGCGAGCTGGTCGGCAGCTTCTAGTTTGTTTTCCAGATCCTGCCGTTGTTCTTCGGTTTGTGCACCACTGTTTTCGATAATGTCACTCGTATCTTCGCTTTTTGAAATATCAATTTGATAGGTTCCGGTCAGTCCGAAATTGTTCGAATTATTTGTCGGGTAATTTGTGGTTCTCGAATTATTGTTATAAGTTCCGCTCGTCCAATTCCACGAAATATTGTAGTTTGCCGAAAGCCGGTCGAGCAATGCACGAAGATCGGTCCAATCTTTTTGAACCGTCGTGTTGATGCGATTATCTCTCAGAAATTCATTGATGCCTTTGGCGGCACTCAAAATATCGGTAACATCGTCTTTGTTTTCGCGCCGTTGGTTGAAATTATCCTCAAAATCGCGGATTTTTCCGCCGAGCGTTGAAACGGTATTTTCAGCCGCATCGGCATCCTGACTGTCAACCGAACTGTTTTTCAAACCGTATGAAAGGCTGTCGCGCAAATCGTCAACCTTTGAATCCAAACTCCGCACGATGTTGCGGACATCTTTTTCGTTACGCGTTTTTTGCGCGTTCGTCTCGGCGGCAAAACCGCAGAACAACAACCCAATCGCCATGTAAACTGCAAACAAACTTCTGAATCTGCTCATCTTAATCATCAATCTCCTTTTATCTCGAAAACATCAAACTGTACGTCTGACCAAATCGTTTGAAGCATTTTTTGTGCCAAAAGGTTGTTTGCGAAAATCATCTGTCGAAAGTTGGATATTATGTGTTAAAATTCGATCAAATATTTGGTTGGAAAAAAGGAAAAAAATAATGGCAGACAACGTTTATAAAGCATCTGTAAAATATGCCGGTGACGAATTGTTTATCGGTACGACACCGCATAATTATTCGCTAACTATGGACACGAAAGCGGATAGGCATTCTGCGCCGACACCGGTCGAAATGCTGCTTGTTTCGGTTGCGGCCTGCACCGCGGTTGATGTCGTTTCGATCTTAGAGAAAAAGCGGCAAATCGTGACCGATTACCGGGTCGAAATTTCGGGCGAGCGGCGCGATGAACATCCGCGCTCTTTTACAAAAATGCATATTCACCATATCGTGTATGGACGTGACGTTTCCGAACAAGCGGTTATTCGAGCAATTGAACTTTCTGACACAAAATACTGTTCGGTTGCGGCTACTGTCAAACCGACCGTTGAAATTACGACGAGTTTTGAAATTATCCAAGCGAGTTGAATCGGTCAGGTAAACTTACTTAATCTGGGTCGCGAGTTGAGAGTCACGAGTCGTTTGAAATATTACGCGCATCAAACAGATTTTTCCTGAATCTTTCCAAATGGGTCGTTGAAATCGAAGATTTGACGCGCACCTGCCTCAAAGATCGCTGACGCGCACCCGACTCTCGACTCTCGACTCTCAACTCTCGACTCGGATTGAGTAAATTTACCGAACGGCAAGGATGATAAAGCCAAAATTTAAGTTCTGCGTGTCGGAACTCTCGAAAGTAAAAAGGCAAAAGAAACATTCTTTTGCCTTTTTACTTTTGAACTTTAATTGCTCCGGTTTTAAGCGGCTTTTCTAATTCAAGTTTGACGTTTTCGATAATTTCCGACAAAACTGCATATGTATTGTTTTCAGCAATAAGAACGATTACGGTGATCGGATATTTTGCAAAATTTTGTTGATGTTCGAGGTTTTGGTCAAACGTCAGCAAAATATCAAAGCCTTCATCCAACATCAACGATAAAAGTTCACCGTTTTTCTTTCCGTTCCAGCTTTTATCGGTTACAGTATAAATTTCGTGTTTGGGAAAATCCTTTTTGAGCTTTTTCGGCAAATTTTCGTCAAGCGAAAGTTTCATAAAGTTGGACGACTTTTGGTGTGGTCATCATTTTATTTGAGATTTCCAGAAGTTCGATAATCTGTTCACGGCGGACGGACGGAAAATCTTCCAAAAATTCGTCAATTGTTATGCCGTTTTCGAGATGCCAAAATAAAGATTGAATCGGCACGCGAGTTCCTTTGAAAACGGGTGTTCCGCTTAAAATTTCGGAGTCAATTGTGATTAAATCTCTGATTTTCATACCATTTTTACTATACTATTTTGTTGCAGATTTTCAAAAAATATTTAAGAGTTTTGAATGATGAATGTTTTAGCACCCGAAGAAATTGAGTTAAACAAAAAGCGCCGAGTTTTAGAGCGTTTGAAGGATCGGCTTGCCGACCGCGAAGAGGAAATGACCGAACTTCGTGCCGACCTCACACAGTTTGAAGCAAACTACACGATGGAAGTGGCGCGGTTTTACGCCGAACTTGACGAGATCGAAGCACAGATCGCGGAAGAAGAGGTCAAGCTCGTGCCGGACGACGAGGAAATCAAAAAACGCGCCGAAGAATTGCGCCGCCGCGCCGAAGAATCAGCCATCGATCCGGAAGAGGTTGAAGGCTGTTCGTTCAAATGGCAACCGACTGCCGAAGCGAAAAAGGCCTACCACAATTTAGCGAAGATCATTCATCCCGATTTGGCGTTTGACGCCGAGGAAAAGGAAAAACGGCACGAACTGATGGCGAAACTCAACGATGCTTATTCGTCGGGCGACCAGAATCGCTTAAATAAACTGGTCGAAGATTTCCGCGATTCGCCGGATCTGGTCAAAGGCGATTCGATCGGCGATGAATTGGTGCGCGCCATCCGCCAGATCTGGCAAATCAAAAATCGTCTCAAACAACTAAAGGAAGAAAAACTGGTTGCCGAGCTTTCCGAGCTTTTTGTTTTGCACGAAAAGGTTGAGGCGGAAATGCGCGAAGGGAGAAATCTTCTCAGACAAATGGGCGAACGTACAAAGAGCTATATCAAAAAGAGCGAACGTCGGTTGGCAAATCTGAAAAACTTAAATGAAGCGCAGGAAGAATACGTCAAAGACCGCTTCGGAATGGACATTTCGGCATTTCGATAGGCAAATCGGAAGAAGTTGGGAGCATTTTGAAGAGTTCCGCATTTACGCAGGCTACTTGTTATACACCGCGATATTTTTTCAACGCCGAGAGCGCCGAAGAACGGGAAATCGAATCGTCGTCAGACTCCATTCGAATAGTTTCCCTTTTCCAAGACCCATAGTGAAAAATTATTATTTCAACGTCAATTTCTAACAAAATGTGTAAAGTTGATTTGATGAAACGTTTTCAAAGAAAATACACTTATAAAAAGAGAGAGTAATTTTATTTTACCGAACAAACTATGGAAAATGCCCCGGAAATAAATAAAGAGAACGTCAATCGGTTTTTGTGCGCGAATTGCCGCGCAAATATGGTTTTCGACGCAAAACTCGGCAAACTTGCGTGTCCGTATTGCGCTCATTCACAGGAGATCGCTTCAGACGGCACGGTTGACGAGCGCGATTATTACGAGTTTTTACAGCGCGGAATGTCGCATTTACAGCCGATGGCGAAGGATGCGATGCAGGTGCGCTGTGACAGCTGCGGCGCGATCGTCAATTTTAAGCCGCCCGAAACTGCCACTGTTTGCGACTTTTGCGGCGCGAAGATCGTCGCACAGCCGAAAGCCGCTGATCCGTTGGTTGCGCCCGAAGGCGTTTTGCCTTTTTCGGTTCCGCCGCCGCAAGCCGTCGCCAACTATAAAAAGTGGCTCTCGTCGCTCTGGTTTGCGCCGTCCGCACTGAAAGATATGGCGCAAGCCGACAAATTGAGCAGCATCTATATTCCTTACTGGACTTACGATTCTTTTACCGAAAGTTCATACGACGGCGAACGCGGCGAGCATTATTACGAAACCGAAACTTACTACGAAAACGGCGAAGAAAGACAACGGCAAGTTCAAAAAACTCATTGGTATTGGGTGGCGGGCGATGTTTCGCGTCAATTTGATGACGTTTGTATTCCGGCGACCACCTCTTTGTCCGAAAAATATCTCAACAAACTCGAACCGTGGGATCTGCACGAACTAAAACCTTATGAACCCGCGTATCTTTCGGGACACAAGGCGCAAACCTATCAAATTGCGCTCGATCAGGGATTTGAGAAATTCAAAAAAATTGCCGAAGGCGTAATTTACAGCGATGCGCGCGACGCGATCGGCGGCGACGAACAGCGTGTTCACAATGTTTCAACCGATTACCAAAACATCACGTTCAAACACCTTCTTTTGCCCATCTATGCCGGAGCGTATCGTTTCAACGACAAAGTTTTCCAAATCGTCGTTAACGGCCGAACCGGCGAAGTGCAGGGCGAACGCCCGTATAGCTGGCTCAAGATCGGCTGTCTGACAGTCGCGATCATCGGCTTTATTTTGTTTATCATTATGTTGATTGCGATCTTGAAGCGATAAATCGGAGCTTGTGCATAAATCGTCGTGTCCCGATATGATCGATTTAGCTGTCAGCTAAATCGCGAATTTAATATCTGACAACGTGCGGTCACCAAAGAATGAGGACAATCAAATGCAAGTCTTTGTCAACGCGATTCTTAAGACCAATATTAGGTCGAATATCGATTGCGATCGCGATGATAAAGCCTTATTTCGCTCTGGCAAAAGTACATTATCGCGAGGCCGATCGCCTGATCGACAGCTCTCATTTGAAAAACTAAAGTCTTATTGGCTCAACGATTATTTTGCCGTTGGAATCTTTGCGCGAATTGCCGACACCGATGATTTTGCCGAGAATTTCAATTTCGTTTTCATTAAATAGTTTGGGCTCTCCGTCCACGATTTCCAAACAAACTAAGCCGAAATCCGAATCATAAAAACCGCACATGACAGAATCTGTAGCAATTTCGTGGATTGCCACCAGATCGCCGCGTTTGATTCTGTCTTTGGTCACGACCGCGAGCGAACCTTTTTGCAAACCGAATTTTTCCAGATGAGAATTTTTTATCCAAATGCCTTGATATTCCTGATAATGCGAGATCGAATCGTGCAAAACCAGTTCAAGGTTTTCTCTGCTAATTTCCTTTTTCGTGAAATTTTGCGTGTTCGTCGGGGACT
>JANLTD010000730.1:0-2214 GCA_031362765.1 Acidobacteriota bacterium
TTAACGAAAGCAACAGTGTCTTTTGCAGCAATTGCGGTCAATTATTGGAAGATGAACAAAAAACTTTGGTCAAACCATTTTTGCCGCCGCCGCCCGAAATACCGACACAAGTGATTGACATTAGTAGCAATCCAGTAATAAACCCTCAGCTGAAAGCATCTTCAAAGCCTGAGAAATCTAATAAAGGATTGTTGTTTGCCGGGATGATTTTTGCGAGTCTGTTATTGATCAGTATTATTGCGATTGCAATCGCAAATAAAAAAAATGGTACCGAGGTTAATTCAATACCGAATAATTCTCCAAGTCCAAAGAGTAAAACGGCGACTCCGACAACTTCCAGCACCATAGATTCAAGCACGACTTTGCCAAATAGTTTCGATCGGAGTTATGAAGGGACAATTGGGAATCAAAGTGTTTCGATGACATTGAAACGCGACGAAGAAGATCTTAAAGGGACGGCTTCGACAAATCGCACTGATTATCTCTATGGAAAAATTAACAATAATGGCGAGTTTAGGCTGGAAGGTTTCGAAAATGACAATAAATTAACAGGGATTTATAAGGGGCGAATAAATCCTGACGGTTCGATCAGCGGGACCTGGACAACTCCGCAAAGCACTAAACCCACTTCGTTTAATTTGAGCGAACAATAATCAGATTGGCGTATTGTTTTGATTCTTTTCTTAAAAGCGCAAAATTTATGAATGATTCCGTTGTTTCACAACAATATAACAGTAGGGTTCTTAAGTTTTGGATGAGAAAGTTTCTAATAGTCTTTGTTTTTTTGATTGCCGGTTGTTCACAACCAGAAAAGCCAATAGAAAAGCCCGCTGAAATGATTACCGGTGAGATAAGTATTATCCCGCAGCCAACCAAGATCAGCCGTGTCGGTGGTCAGTTTGAATTAACAAACGAAACCAAAATCGTCGCGAACGACGAAGCAGGAATCAGGGTTTCGGCAATTCTAAACGAATTTTTGATTAAGAATTACGGATTACAACTCGAAGTTGCATATCAAAATGGTTTAGAAAATTCAATTACTTTCATATCTGCGAACATTGGCGGATCGGATTCCGAAGAAGGGTATAGCCTGAATATCTCGCCGGGAAACATTGAAATAAAAGGGACTGAACGAGGTATGTTTTACGGGATTCAGTCGTTAATGCAGATTTTTCCGGTTGATCCGGTGGATGGAATCAAGCTGCCGGCTGCGGAGATCAACGATGCGCCCCGATTCAGGTATCGCGGTATGCACCTTGATGTCGCACGCCATTTTATGCCGGTCGAATTCGTGAAAAAGTTTATCGAGTTGTTATCTCGTTATAAATACAATTATTTTCACTGGCATCTGACAGACGATCAAGGTTGGCGAATTGAGATCAAAAAGTACCAACGATTGACCGATCTTGGTTCCAAGCGAAGAGAAACAGTGTTCGGAAAGAATGACAAACCTTATATTGGCGATGGTATTGCGGTTGAAGGATATTACACACAGGACGACATAATAGAAGTTGTGGCATTCGCCAAATCAAAATACATCACGATAATTCCTGAAATTGAGTTGCCCGGACATTCTTCCGCAGCTTTGGCCGCCTACCCGGAATATGGATGTAAAACTGATTATCCATACAAAGTCCGAACAACCTGGGGCGGGTTCCCTGATGTTTATTGTCCGACAGAAAAAACATTTCGGTTTATTGAAGCTGTATTAAGCGAAGTGATGGACTTGTTTCCCGATTCGCAGTATGTCCATATTGGCGGTGACGAAGTAATGATGGATCATTGGGAAGAATCGCGATTTGTCCAGTCATTAATGCAAAGGGAAAACCTGAAGAGTGAAAAAGAAGTGCAAAGCTGGTTTATCCGGCGGATCGAAAAGTTTGTTAATTCGCGTGGTAAGAAAATTATTGGTTGGGACGAGATTCTTGAAAAAGGCATTGAGCCGAGTGCAACCGTGATGTCCTGGCGTGGTTTTGAAAACGGAATTCGGGCGGCTCGTGCAAAACACGAAGTAATTATGACGCCCACCGATTTAACCTACTTAAATCAACCGCAGGGCGATCCAAAATCAGAACCAATGAGTCTTGGTAAGCGGTTAACATTGGAAGACATATATAAATTTGATCCGGTACCTCCAAAACTAAGTCCTGAGGACGCCGCGTATATAATAGGCGGGCAGGGTTGCATCTGGACAGAATTTCTGAAACGACCCTT
>JANLTD010000734.1:0-2034 GCA_031362765.1 Acidobacteriota bacterium
GCCGAAGGCGGCACGGCCTATTACGAATCGGTTTTGGTCGAGCGCGCCGGAATTATTTCCGCCAGTAATTTTCTCGACGGTAAAGCCGCACAGATCCAATCGCTGCAAGGGCGTCCCGGCAGATTTGAAAGTTCGCTCGAAGAAGCAAGTTTTGATGCGTGGATCAAATATTATCGGCAAGACGAAAACGCGGTCAATAATCAAATCTCGTATTACGACAAGGGCGAACTGGTCAACTTTTTGCTCGACATCGAGATTCGCTCAAGTTCGAAAGGCGCGAAGTCTTTGGACGATGTGATGCGGTATCTTTACAACGAATTTTACAAAAAGAACAAAAACTACACGCCCGAAGATTATCAAAAAGCATCGGAAATGATGGCGGGTAAATCGCTCGACCTCTTTTTTGCGAAATACGTTCGCGGACGCGACGAGATTGATTACGACGCGATCCTGAATGGTATCGGGTTGCAGTTAAAAAACAACAAAGGTCGGGAAACGAGTTATCTCGGCGCGACTCTGCGCCAGGATGGCGAGCGTTTGACCGTGACGAACGTACCGAAAGGAACGCCGGGATATGAACAGGGTTTGAACGCCAATGACCAGATCATTGCGATTGACGGAATTCGTGCGAATCAGACGTTTTTGCAAACCTATCTCGGCGAAAAGAAAGTCGGCGAAAAGATCAAACTGACATTTTTCCGTTTTGATGAACTCCGCGAGATCGAGATAATTCTCGGCGCCCGCGCCGCCGCGGTTTATCTGATCGTTTCGGCGGAAGTTCCGACCGATGAGCAGAAAATGATTTACAAAAACTATCTCGGCGCGGAGTTACAGTGATAAAGTGAGAAAGGTTAAAAGTGAAAAGGTGAAAAAGTGGAAAAGTGGAAAAGTGGAAAAGTTAGGAGTTACACAGTTGATAAAAAATGATTGAAAATAAAAAGGAAACGTAGAACAGACTGTTAGTCTGTTCTAACTGCCGCTTGAAACCTTTTGCAGCGGTTTTAAACAGACTAACAGTCTGTTTTGCGTTTGATAAGGTGAAAAACGGAAAAGTGATCTGATTTGCGTGGCAACCTTTTTCACTTTTAAGAAGTATGCGAAATCTTAAGAAATTTATTGTTATAACATTGCTGATGGCGACCGCTTCGTGTCAGAAAAGTATTTTTGAACCGTCAACGGTTGCGCCGGCGACCTTAAGAGATGTTCCCGCTTTGCGTTTGAACTTTCGCTTTGAGGCGGATATTCCCGCACCGTCCGACCCGAAAAAATTTGCGCCGACCGAAGATAGAAACGTGGCTGTGCAGGCTGATTTTGACGCCAATCGCCAGCAGGAAATTCTTGTTCAGACAATTCCGGCGCCGAATGGACAGCGGATATTGACGGTTTATCAGCGACTCGGTGATGCGGACTTTACGTATCGGCTCGATATGTATTCGGGCGATGGTAAATTTTTGCGGCGTGTTTCGCCCGAAACGATGTTGGTAGATTTTCCGGATGTCATTGTCTGGTCGCCTGATTCGACAAATGTCGCGTTTGTCGCCATTTCGCGTCAAGGCGGTCTGAACAGTCTCGCGCCTTTGCCGACTCCGGCGCCTAGTAATTCAAACACTTCTGCGAATAAATCGGCAGATACGAATGCGAATGCAAATGTCAACGCCGAACCTGCCAACACGCCGATCACGCCGACCGCGCCAACACCCGAATCGGCACAGAATGTTCTGACTTTTCGCACCGAACAGATTTATTTGTGCAATTCCGAAGGCGTTGATCTGAAGCCGATCACCCAAAGCGAAGGATTGATCTATTATTATTTTGTCTGGTCGCCGGATAGTTCAATGCTTGCATCATTGGCGTTGCGTTTCGAGGAATGGCGTTATTTACAAATGCAGGCTGATAGAAACGGCGAGGTTTTTCTGCCTTTGGGCAGGCCGCGCATTATTGAAAAGAATGGGCGCGAACGGCGGCTTGATGATAATCTGACCGCCGTGCGTCCCGTTTGGTCGCCGGATTCAGCAAAGGTTGCGGTCGCTTTCA
>JANLTD010000737.1:0-3560 GCA_031362765.1 Acidobacteriota bacterium
AAGTTGTGACCAACGGCGGCATTATCGGCAAGATCAAAGAAGTCAGAGAAACAAGTTTTATTATCCAGAGTGCGGAAAAAACGTTTCTGGAAGTCGGCAAAAGTGCCGTCATCGGTAAAAAAGCCGAAGCAATTAAAGTTAATTAATAATTCCAAATTCCATATTCCGAATCGAAACTTTACTTTTGCAGATTTGGAATTTGAAATTAGAAATTTGGAATCAATAAGCAATGAAAAACAGTAGTTTGTGGATTAGAACAGCGATAATTCTGGTGATTACGCTGGTTGGGATTTATCTCGTTATTGGACCTCGCCGAGTTCCGACCGGAAATGATTTTACATGGACCGGCATCAAAAAGAACTTAGCCGACAATATCAATCTTGGGTTGGACCTGCAAGGCGGTTCGTATTTCGTGATGCGTGTCAAAACGGACGATTATCTGAAGACCTTGACAGATAACAATGCGCAAGCCGCGTTGACTTCCGCCAAGGAAGCAAAAGATGTTGAAGGAAAACCTCTATCTGTAACGGATTCGGCCGTTGTTGCAGAGAAAGGAAATTATTCCGTAACACTCAATTTGACTGATGCTTCGCAGGCGCAGACAGTTATTGACGAAGTGAAGAAAAAAGTTGATTTTAGTCAATGGAGCGGCCCTTCGATCAACGGCAGTTCAATTGTCTGGTCTTTGCCTGCGCAAGTACAGGAGCTTTTGAAAGAACAAGCCGTCGAACAGGTGTTGAAAATTATTGAGAGCCGTATCAATACGTTCGGCGTGAAAGAACCGACACTGCAGCGTTACGGGGCCAAAACTTCGGGACAGATTCTTTTGCAAATGCCGGGGGTTGACGACCCTGAACGCGTCAAAAAGCTCATTGACGCAGAATCGAATCTGGCTTTGATGAAGGTGGCCGGGGAGACGTTTCAAACATATCCGACCAGAGAAGCGGCATTGCAATCGCTCGGCGGAGTTGAGCCGCAAAACCGAAAAATTTATCCGTACGTCGAAGACGAAAAACCTTCGGCAAGCCAGCAAAATCAGCAACCAAAACCTCCTAAATTCATCATTGTCGAATATCCGTCGATCGTTGACGGAAGCGAATTGCGAGATGCTTCCGCCTACTCGCCATCAGGCGGCAGCGATTATCAGATCAGTTTTAAGCTGAAACCCGCCGGCGCCGCAAAATTCGGTGATTGGACAGGCAAAAACATCGGTAAATATCTGGCAATCGTTTTGAATAACGAGGTCAAATCCGCGCCGGTGATCAGAGGACAAATTTTTGACAGTGGTAATATTGAAGGTCGTTTTACCAAAATAACGGCGGAAGATTTGGCTTTGACACTCAAATCCGGTGCATTACCCGCGAGAATTGAAACGCCCTATCAAGAAGAACGGACGGTCGGGCCGAGCCTTGGCGCAGATTCGATCAGATCCGGCGTCGAAGCATCGCTTGGGGGTTTTATTTTCGTCATAATTTTTATGCTTTTCTATTATCGGGGATCCGGTATCAATGCGGTTATCGCCTTGATGTTGAATATGCTTTTGACCGTCGCCGGGTTGATTGTGCTGGATTCGACGCTGACTCTCCCCGGAATCGCCGGATTAATTCTCGGTGTCGGGATGGCAGTCGACTCGAACGTGTTGATCTTTGAACGGATTCGCGAAGAACTTCGCGCCGGACATCATGTCGGGCCGTCCGTCGGGCTAGGTTTTGACCGCGCATTTCTCACGATTATTGACACTCATATCACGACGATTATCTCATCAATAATCCTATATATTAACGGCTCGGGGCCGATTCGCGGATTTGCGGTGACGCTGGTTTTAGGACTTCTAATCAACCTTTTTTCGGCAGTTTTTGTGTCGCGGACGATTTTTATGTGGTTGCTGGAACGCAATCCTGATATGAAGAAACTCAGTATTTAAGTTAGTTAAGCGTGGAGCGTCGAGCGGGAAGAGTTCAGAATCATGCCCGTCACTCTCCACTCCGAAAAACAATGTTTGAAATTTTTAAAAATATAAACGTGGATTGGATGGGAATTAGAAAACCATTAATTATGGTTTCCATCGCAATTCTTTTGGTCGGTTTGATTTCCGCGATCGGGCGCCAGGCAACGCCGGGCGGAACGAATTCCTTTAATCTTGGTGTCGATTTTCAGGGCGGAACGGTCATTACGGTAGAGTTTAAGCAAAAACCTGCAGAAGATGATGTCCGTGCCGCTTTGCAAAATCTGGGCGTTGGAGATGCGGTTATCCAGTCTTCGCGTAATAAAGATAACGGTAATGATGTTTTAATTATCAAAGTTCCGTTGTTTGAAAGTACAGAGGTAAATCAACCTCAAGCTGATACGAACAATCAGACTTCAAATGTCAACAACGCGCAAACTCAAACCGCATCGGTGGAGACTAAACAAGGCCGGGAAACGGTTAAAAAAGCGCTTGATACTTTCGGTAAGGAATCAGCAAGCGGAGTGGAATTAAAAGCCGACGAAGCCGCCGCTTATCGAATTACCGGAACGGATGCGGTCGGGCCGGTTGCGGGCGCTCAATTGAGAAATCAAGCGGTGATCGCCACGCTTCTAGGACTCGTTGGTATTTTGTTTTTCATTGCTTTTCGATACGATTGGACATACGCGGCAGGGGCGGTGATCGCGGTTTTCCACGACGTTTTGGTAACGCTTGCATTTTTCTCGGTCTTCCAGTGGGAAGTCAGTTTAACGGTTTTGGCGGCGCTTTTGACGCTTGTCGGTTTTTCGGTCAACGATTCGATCGTTATTTTCGACCGGATTCGCGAAAATCAAACGCTTCATCGCGGCCAACCGCTTTACGGGTTAACTAACGATTCAATCAATCAGACAATGTCGCGGACAATTGTTACGAACGGGTTGGTCTTTCTTTCGATTTTGGCGTTGGTTATTTTCGGCGGAGAGGTTTTGCGAGGATTTTCGCTCGCGCTCTTTGTCGGTTCGATTACGGGAACATATTCGACAATTGCTATCGCGAGTCCCATTGCGATTTGGTGGCAAAGTAAACTCGGTGCGGCAAAGGTCAAAGAAAAGGAAATCCCGAAAGACCAGAAACTTGCTTCTTCGTCGCGACGTTCGGTAACGCGCAGACCTGTGACAAAGTAAATTTATTGAAAAACGGAAGTGATAATAAATTGTTTTAGATAAAGATTTGCGGTTGCGATTTCGATTTAATACAATTTCTAAAATAAATATTGAAAATTTGCCAAAAAAGTCGTAATTAATCTTGACTTTCTTGGCGTAAAATTTTAGACTTCCATCGTTGCTGGTCAATTAAATAAGTTAAAGCCGCTTGGCTTCCGTTGTTATTGTAAAATACCGATCACGGAATTTTGAGCCGACTTGTATTTATGACCCGCAAGATTTCCGTCTATCCCGCATTTTGCAGTCAGAAGAAGTTAATATAAGTTACGTGGTAAAGGTTTGTCAGGTTTAATCGTCTGTGACCGACGGGTTGCAGCTTGAAAATTAATAATATTAGGCAATAATAAATTTCGCAGCCCTTGACCTAAAATTGGCACCGGAAAAAGGGAGGA
>JANLTD010000797.1:0-8014 GCA_031362765.1 Acidobacteriota bacterium
GTTGCGAATAACCAATTTGACGCCGTCTTTCGGACAAATTTCGTCGAGTTCGACCGGCGGTGCCACGGTCACGGCCGCGCCGCTTTTTTTATCTATCTTGCGGATATTTTTGCATTCGGGATAACCCGTGCAGCCGTAAAACGAACCGAAGCGACCTTTTTTCAACGCCATTGGCTTGCTGCACAGCTCGCAATTCGGAACTTCTTCCGCCTGATTTTCGGATTTATTCTCCGCGTCGCCGCGTCCCTGCGTCTCCGCGTCGGTTTTCTTACTTCCGACTTCTCTGGTCGTTTTACATTCGGGATAATTCGTACAAGCCATAAATTGCCCGAAACGTCCGAATTTGATGACCATCGGCGAACCGCATTTTTCGCAAATTTCGTCGGTCGGGATCGAAGCCTTCTTTTTATCCTTCAAACCCGCTTCGGCATTTTTCAGATCAACCGAAAACTTATCATAAAATCCGCGCAGAGCATCGCGCCAGTTGAGTTTTCCGTCTTCGATCTCGTCAAGCTGCTCTTCCATCCGCGCTGTGTACGTCGGGTTGAAAAGGTCAACAAAACCCGCGACCAAAACGTCATTGACGGTGGTCCCAAGCGGTGTCGGATGAAAACGTCCTTCGATCCGTTCGACATATTCGCGGTCCTGGATCGTCGTCATGATCGAGGCGTAGGTCGAAGGCCGGCCGATGCCTCTTTCTTCGAGAGTTTTGACCAGCGTTGCTTCCGAATAGCGCGGCGGCGGTTCGGTAAAATGCTGTTCGGGTGTGATCTTGTTTAGTTTCAACTGCTCGCCTTTTTCGACCTTCGGCAGATTCAATTCCGCATCGTCGTCTTCGCCTTCTTTCGGCGTTTCGTCGCGTCCTTCCTGGTAAACTTTCAGAAAACCGTCGAATTTTTGTACCGAACCGGTCGCGCGAAACATAAATCGTCCGGCTTTGATGTCGATCGTCGTCTGGTCAAAGATCGCCGGCATCATTTGCGACGCGACAAATCTTTGCCAGATAAGCCGATATAGCTTCAGTTCGTCGGCACCCAAATAGTTTTTCAGACTGTCCGGTGTACGGTTGACATCCGTCGGGCGAATCGCTTCGTGGGCGTCCTGTGCGCCGCCTTTTGTTTTATAAAAATTGGCTTTTGCCGGCAAATATTTCTCGCCGTATTCGCCGCCGATAAATGAGCGGACTTCGCCGAGTGCGGCATCGGAAACGCGTGTCGAATCGGTTCGCATATAAGTAATCAAACCGACCGCGCCTTCCGCGCCGATCTCAATTCCTTCGTAAAGTTTCTGCGCGACCATCATCGCTTTTTTGACCGGAAAACCGAACTTGCGTGCGGCTTCCTGCTGCAATTTTGATGTGATGAACGGCGGTGTCGCGTTGCGCTTTCTCTCTTTGGTCGTCACCGAATCAACGATGTAAGTTTCTTTTTCCGCTTCTTCGACGATTGATTTGGCGGTCGTTTCGTCCTTGATGTGCGTTTCGTTTTTCTTTAGATCCTGATCGAAACCGCCCGTTTTGACCGTCAAATCTTCGATCTTATAGAGCCGTGAATCAAATTTCGGCGGCAGCGCGGCGCTCAAATTGGCGATAATTGACCAATATTCGGTCTGGACAAATGCTTCGATCTCGCGTTCGCGTTCGACGACCAATCGCACGGCAACCGTCTGCACGCGTCCGGCCGAAAGCTTTCCGCCGATCGTTTTCCACAAGATCGGCGAAACTTTGTAACCCACCAGACGATCCAAAATCCGTCGCGCCTGCTGGGCGTCAACAAGGTCCTGATTAACTTGCTTTGGGACCTTAAAGGCCTCGTTGATCGCGTTTTTTGTGATTTCGTTGAACATCACGCGAAAAACTTCCTTCTTCGGTTTTTTGGGAACGATCTCTTCGGCGAGATGTTGACAGATCGCTTCACCTTCGCGGTCAGGGTCAGCCGCAAGATAGATCGTGTCGGCTATTTTCGCCGCTTTTTTCAGATCCGAGACGGTTTTTTTGTTGTTGCGCTTTTTAATGTCGGGAATGACTTCATAAAACGGCTCGAAATTATTCTCTATGTCCACGCCGAGTTCTTTCGTGGGGAGATCTTTGATATGACCGATCGAAGCGAGTACAAGGTAATCGCTACCGAGGTATTTGTTGATGGTTTTCGCTTTTGCCGGCGATTCGACGATAACTAAATTCTTTGCCATTTTTGAAAAAAATATGTCAGACACAATTTTTGCGCTGACATTCTGACTTCTAACACCTTTAAATGAGCGGTGTCAATCCGCAGACGGATTATTTACCGCAAACTGTAAAATTGCGCGATGCCTCTGATGAGAATTTCTTCCCGCGAGTTTGCCGTCGTGAATTATCAGCTGTTTCAGCCTTTCTTGATAAGTCATTTTCGGGAATCAATCAAATCCTTTGCCCGTGAAAGCGTCAATCCGTCAAATTCAAATTGCCGCCAGGTTTCAAGATTCGGGTCAAAAGTATGGATCGTTTTGACCGAACCGTCTTTTAAGTAAGCCGAGATTTGTAATTCTCCGGTTTCGATTTCAATAAATTTTACTTCCCGAATTGTTTCCGACGGCGCGGATTTGAGAGGTTTGTCTTCAAGTTTTTCCAACGCTTCGGACATTTCTTCAAGCGAGAGAAACGGCTCAAAACCGAAAGCGCGCCGCAAAGCGTGGCATTTGTCGCTGCCGGCTTCAAAATCGTGACAGATTTGCGGTCTTTGCTCATAAATGCGGCACAGAGCCTGTTCGCCGTTTTTTATTTCTAATGCTGTGCAGGAAAAAGTTTGAGCGTCGCGCCGCAAAAAACGGTCAACGACAATTTCGCCGTTTTCACCCTCAATAGTTATGTCCCAGTAGCTTTCCGCCGAAATCTGTTCTTCAGGACGAACGCCGACGCACGGCAAGGCGACGCAGCACGCTCCGCAAGTGATGCAATCGGGAACGGGAGCGTCCGGCGGCGTGATGACATTATTCGCGATGCGAGTTGTCAAACCGTCGGTCAGAATCTGCGGCGGCAGAAGATTTTGCCAGATATGCTCATACATCGCACTAATCAATGGATAAAATTCTTCTTCCGCAATTTTATTTTGCCGTGTGATCTGAACAAATTCGGGTTCTAGCATAAAACTTATCTTAAGTCATCAAATTTTTCGCGCATAGCATTTTCCCGGCAAAACGCGAATCAGTTCGCGCATTTCCATCCCGAGCAATGCAGAGTTCAAATCACCAAACGATAAATCGCTCATCTCAAGCAGCGCGTCAATATGAACCGATTCGTCAGCCGATAAAAGGTGCCAGATCGTACGTTCGTTGATGGTCAAACCGGCGGGCGCTAACCTCGGCTGCTGCGGTTTTTCGCTTGAATTTTCATTGTCCAATTGCGGCGGCAGGATCCGAGCGGAAATTTCGCTTGGTAGCTCCGATACGATATCTTGCCATTGCTGAACGAGTTTTGCGCCTGATTTTATCAAATAATTTGTGCCGAACGAATTTTTGGACGTGATATTTCCGGGCACCGCCAATACTTCGCGGTTTTGTTCCATCGCAAGCCGTGCCGTGATCAGCGAACCGCTTCGCTCGGATGCTTCGACGAGCAAAACGCCGTAGCTCAAACCCGAAATTATCCGGTTGCGATACGGGAAATTTTCTTTGAGCGGCGGCGTTTCAAGCGGGAACTGCGAAACAATCGCGCCGCCCGATGCCAGAATTTCGTCAACAAGGCGCGCATTTTCCTTTGGATAAACGCTGTCAATGCCGGTTCCGAGAACGGCGATCGTTTTGCCTTTTCCGCGAATTGCGCCGCGATGCGCCGCCGTATCAATTCCGCGTGCAAAACCCGAAACGACGCAAATTCCGTGTTCGGCCAAATCACGCGAGAGCATTTCCGATGCGTTTTCGCCATATGTCGAGCAACGCCGTGAACCGATGACCGCAACCGACGGCGCGTCAAAACACTCTTGCCAGTTGCCTTTGACGTATAAAGTGATCGGCGGATCGGCGATTTCGCGCAGCAAAAACGGATAACTTCCATCATCGAGAAGTAAAACATCGCCGCCGATGTCTTTTACTTTATTAAGCTCGTCAGCCGCCCGTGGGTGAAATTCGCGTTTTAAGATGCTTTCGATAGTTTCGGCGCGAATCCGCAGAGATTCTAATTCGCTGCGTGTGGCGTGAAAAACATTTTCGGCGGAACCAAATCTTTCTAGTAGTTGCGTCGCCTTCCGGGGCCCGACGCCCGGTGTCATATTTAGTGAGATCCATTCTTTCATATCGATTTCGGATTGGTGATGTCGGATTTCGGATTTTCTTTCGCTGGCAGATTTCTTTTTTCCTTTGAGGTTTTGATCGATGCAATGACGATCGAGAGAATCTGATTTCCTTCGTCCGTTAAATTTTTGAGTAGGTTTTCTTTAATGATTCGTCCGTCGATCAAAAGCTCCATCCAGTAAATTGATTCATCTGCTTCTTCTTCGACGATGCTCAATTTATGAATAAAATCGGCGGTTGATTTTCCGCGACACGCGGCGCGGTAGTTTGCGCCGACCGAGGTTCCGCTTCGTAAAAGCTGCCTTCCGATAATTTGCGCAATCAGATTGGTCGGCAGGCTTTCGACCAATCTGATAATTCTTAAAGCGAACTGTTTCGTCCGCGTTTTCATTTCTTCGTGAGTCATAGGGTTTATCTCCTTGATGTTTATTAAATTTTCAAAATTCGTGAGTTACGGCGCGAGTGTGCCGTAATGTTTCAGTTTCTTGTTTTCAAAAATCCCAAATCCGAAATCCGAGATCGAATTGGCGGAGGCGTGTCGGAGTCGAACCAACCCAAGACTGCTCTCACAATCTCACCAACGGTTTTGAAGACCGCGACCATCACCGGACAGTGTGCGCCTCCGCAAGAAAAACGTGTTATCAAAATTAATCGTTTTTTCAAAAATCTGTCAAGTTTTTTCGGACGGTTTTTAAATATTCTTTCGTTAGGATCGTTGCTTGACCACCAAATTTCAGCGTGTTATTCTTTCTATTTTGAAATGTGAGCGTTTTTCTGCTCGATGTTTATTAAGCAATCTTTATTTTTTATCTAAATTTCAGTATATGGTTTTGTTAGCTTTTGCCGAATCAGTTCAACTCGTGCCGGACGGCACAATTTTTATTCACATCGCATTGATCCTATTGATGATTTGGGTTCTGAACCGGACATTTTTCCGCCCGATCAACCGCATTATCGAATCCCGCGATAAAAATAAAGGCGGGCACTCCAGCGAATCGGATAAACTTTTAAAGGAAGTTTCCGAAAAAGAGATCAAATACAATGAGGCATTGCTCGATGCGCGCTCAAAAGGTTACAGTCTGGTCGAAAAAGAACGTGCTAAAGCGTTGAGCAAAAAGCAGGAAAAGATCAGCGCGGCGAAAGAAGAAGTTGGTCAAAAACTGATCCTGGAAAAAATGGAATTGGAAAAACAAACCACTGAAGCGCGCCGGACAATTGCTGCGGAAGCCGAAAAAATGGCGGAAAAGATCAGTTCGAATATTTTAAGAGCGTAGGTCGTTCCAAATTCCAAATTTCAAATTCCAAAATTAGAATCTGAAATCTGAAATCTGAAATTTTTAATATGTTAGTTTTTATTTACAGTTTTATTTTAATACTTGCCGAAACCGAGAAAGGCGGCGGTTGGTGGGCGAAAGCCTCGCCGTACTTAAATTATCCGGGTTTTGAAGCCTGGAAATTTTTAAATCTGACGATTTTCATTTTGATCATCGTTTATCTTTTGAAACAGCCTTTGAGTGAAGCATTTAAGGCAAGGCGCGAATTAATTCGTGCCGAACTCATCAGAGCTGAAGAAGAAAAACAGGCGGCGCTTGCCAAATTGACGACCGCCGAGGCCAAGCTTGCACGCATCGAATCCGAATCGGAAGAAATCGCTGAAAAAGCCAAACAGGAAGCGAAAGTTGAAAAAGCGCGAATCGCAAAGGAAGCGAGCGACGAAATAAAACGTCTGCAAAACCAGGCGGCAAGCGAAATTGATCGTAAATCGCAACAGGTCAGATTGCAGCTGCGGCGTTTTTCCGCGGAAGAAAGCGTCCGGCTCGCGGAAGAAAAGATCAGGAAGAACATCAACGCGAAAAAAGACGCGGAACTTGTTAAAGTCAGCATTAAATCAATCGGAGGCTTAAACTAAGATTATGAGCGTTGAAACAGTTGCCCGCCGCTATGCGACCGCGTTGGCGGATGTCGTGTTGAAACACGGCGAAACCGAAACCGTCAAAACCGAGTTAAAAACCTGGGAAGACCTGATAAAATCAAACAACAATTTGGAGACCGCTTTCTCCAGTCCGGCGATCCCGCATCTCAGCAAAGAAAAAGTTTTGGAAGGTTTGCTCGCAAAAACCAAACCGTCGAAAACAACCGCCAATTTCTTGCGCGTCCTTTTGCGCAACAGCCGTTTGACCGAACTTGGCGAAATTAATGAAAAATTCGCGTCTGTGCTGGACGAAAGAAACGGAATCATTGCGGCTCAGGTAATTTCGGCGCGTCCGCTTTCTGAAGCTCAGAAAAAAGAATTTCAAGTGAATTTAGGACGCCTGACGGGCAAAAAAGTAAATTTAAATTTTGATATAGACGAAAATATTATCGGCGGAGTCGTCACACGGGTCGGTTCGACCGTCTATGACGGCTCGGTGAGAACACAATTAGAGAATCTTAAAGAACAACTGGTTAATGGATAATTAAGAATTTTCCGAATTTTCTTATCAATTATCAATTATCCACTATCCGTTAAAAAATTATGGAAGCAATAAAAGCCAACGAAATTAATGAAATTATACGTTCTCAGATTGAGAACTTTGATGCGAGTATGACCGTCAACGAAGTCGGAACGGTTATCAAGGTCGGCGACGGGATCGCCGAAATTCACGGACTCGAAAAGGTCATGGCAGGCGAACTGCTCGAATTTCCGCACAACGTGCGCGGCCTTGCTCTGAACCTTGAAGAAGACAAGGTCGGAACAGTGCTTTTCGGTGATTTCCAAAAGATCAAAGAAGGCGACGAAGTAAAGCGTACACGCCGGATCATGAGCGTTCCGGTCGGCGATGCGATGATCGGCCGCGTCGTTGATGCGCTCGGGAATCCGATTGACGGGAAAGGCGAGATCATTACGAGCGAATTTAATCCGGTCGAAAAGATCGCGCCCGGCATTATTGACCGCCAACCGGTCAAAGAACCGCTGCAAACCGGACTCAAAGCGATTGACGCGATGGTTCCGATCGGTCGCGGACAGCGCGAACTGATCATCGGCGACCGCCAGACAGGTAAAACCGCCGTCGCGATTGACACGATCATTAACCAGAAAGGCAAAGACGTGATCTGTATTTATGTTGCGATCGGTCAAAAGGCTTCGACCGTTGCGCAGGTTGTCCAGAAATTAAACGATTTCGGCGCGATGGATTATACGATCGTCGTTTCGGCGACCGCGTCAGATCCGGCGGCGATGCAGTTCCTGGCTCCGTATTCGGGCGTTGCGATCGGCGAATTTTTCCGCGACAACGGCCGTCACGCGTTGACCATCTACGACGATCTGTCGAAACAAGCGGCTGCTTACCGCGAAATTTCGTTACTTCTGCGCCGTCCGCCGGGTCGTGAAGCGTATCCGGGCGACGTTTTCTACCTTCACTCGCGCCTTCTCGAACGCGCCGCGAAGATGTCGGACGCCCGCGGCGGCGGAAGCTTAACAAGCTTGCCGATCATCGAAACGCAAGCCGGCGACATTTCAGCGTATATTCCGACCAACGTTATTTCGATCACCGACGGACAGATATTTCTTGAAAGCGATCTTTTTAACTCGGGCGTACGCCCGGCTATCAACGTCGGAAACTCGGTTTCACGCGTTGGCGGTTCGGCACAGATCAAGGCGATGAAACAGGTTGCCGGAACTTTGCGAATTGACCTTGCGCAGTTTCGCGAGCTCGCGGCGTTTGCTCAGTTCGGTTCGGATCTTGATAAATCAACACAAGACCAACTT
>JANLTD010000804.1:0-4216 GCA_031362765.1 Acidobacteriota bacterium
TCCGAAGCTGCCGCCCGAATGAAGCCTTCATCCACGTTTAAGGCGATGCAAGCCGCCGCCAATTTGCGCGAACAAGGCTTTGACGTGATTGACTTAACCGTCGGCGAACCCGATTTTACAACGCCCGAATTTATCAAAGAACTGGCGATCGAAGGCTTGCGCAAAAACATCACGAAATACACCGCCGCCGCCGGGATGAAACCATTTATTGAAGCAGTCGCCCATTTTTATCAAGAGCAATTCGGCGCCGACATTCCGCCGAACCAAATTGCCGCTTCGTGCGGCGGAAAACAGGCGCTTTTTAACGCCGCTTGTACGATCTTAAATCCGGGCGATGAATGCCTGATTCCGAAACCTTATTGGGTGACGTTTCCCGAAATTGTCAGTTTCACGGGCGCGACCAGTGTTTTTATCGAAACCGAAGAAACCGATTTTATTTTGAGCGCGGAACAGGTCAAAAATGCGATCACCGACCGCACGAAACTTCTGATCATCAATTCGCCGAGCAATCCGTCAGGCCGCGTCGTTCCGCCGGCGGAAATGCGTAAGATTATCGAACTATGTGCGGAAAAAGGCGTTTATGTCTTAACGGACGAATGCTATTTGTTTTTTGTTTATCCGCCGTCGGAAGTTTTTACATCGGCTGTTCTGCCGAGAGAATTACGAGATTTTGTTTGTGTCGCCGGTTCGTTTTCAAAAACTTATGCAATGACCGGCTGGCGCATCGGCTATACGATCGCCAACGAAGCGTGGACGCAGGCAATGATCAAACTGCAAAGCCATTCGGCGACGCATCCGACGAGTTTTGTCCAATACGCCTGCGCCCGCGCGATGGAACGCCGCGAAGAATCTATGGCGGCAGTTCAGGAAATGCTTGCCGAATACAAACGAAGGCGCGATTGGCTGATTCCCGAACTCAACAAGATCAACGGTTTCAAATGCGCGATGCCCGAAGGTGCGTTTTACGCTTTCGTTGATGTCCGTGATCTGTTGGGCGAAAAATTTGCCGCGTCATCGGAGGTCGCCGATTATCTTCTGACCGAAGCGCAAGTCGTCACGACCGACGGTGAAGGCTTCGGCGCGGACGGATTTTTGCGTCTTTCCTACGCGACCTCGATCGAAAATCTGCACACGGCTATTGAGCGGATGAAAAATTTGTTTAATTCGCAGACAGATGCTTCAGAAAATGTATGAGCTTTTCAGTTAATGAAGTTTTGGCGATGCGCGGTAGAATTCTGCCTGATGAACATATTTTGATCAACAGCACTTTGCAGTTGATCGGCCGGTGTTTGATGGGACAGCGCAAATTACAAGCGGCGGAAAAGTTTTTGAGCGGAAGTTTCGAGTTACGGCAAAGAACATTGCCCAATGTTCACTGGTTGACGCCAACCGCCAAAAGCATTTTGGGTGAGTGTTTGACCTTACAAAACAGATTCGATGAAGCCGAAATCTTACTCCTTGAAAGCTATCAAACACTCAAAAAAGAATTAGGCGAAAACCACGAACAACCGCCGAAAAATTTGCGTCGGATCGCCAAACTGAAAGAATTGAAAAACTGAAATTGAACCCCAAATTATTCCAACGATGATCGATGCAAAACCATTGTCGGCGATTCCGTACTCATTCCGGTCATCATCAATCCGATCTCCTCTTTTGAAACGATTTTCGGGTCAACTCCGCCAACAAATTTGCCTTTATGAATTACCAAAAGTCTGTCAGCCAGTGCTGTTACTTCTTCGAGCTCGGCAGAGACGAGCAACACCGCGCTTCCTGCGTCGCGCAAGGCGATCAGTTTGCGGTGAATAAATTCGATCGCGCCGATGTCCACCCCGCGTGTCGGCTGCGAAACGAGCAGTAATTTTGGATTGAGTTCAAATTCCCTGCCGATGATCAGTTTTTGCTGATTGCCGCCTGACAGCGATTTTGCCGCGAGCTCAGGATTCGGTGGACGGACATCAAAATTTTCGATAATTTCCCTTGTCCGCGTGGCGATCGCCGCTGAATTTAAGAATCCGCTCGTCGCGACAGGCGGACGATAATGAACGCCTAAGATAGCATTTTCTTCCAAATCGGATTCGAGCAGAAGCCCGCGTTTATGACGGTCTTCGGGAATATGCGCGATTCCGAGTTCGGTGCGGCGCCGCACCGGAAGGCGCGAAATTTCACTGCCCAACAGTTTGATCGAGCCGTCCCGAATTGCGATCAAACCCGCAATCGCTTCGATCAACTCGGTTTGCCCGTTGCCTTCGATTCCGGCGATACCGACGATTTCGCCCGCGCGAACATTCAGCGAAACGCTTTTTAACGCCTCGCCGTGTTTGCCGGTCACTGATAGATTTTCGATTGTCAGAACATCTTCGCTTGGCTTTGCGTCAGTTTTTTCGACGCGCAGCAAGACATCGCGCCCGACAATCATTCGTGCAAGGTCTTTCGCGCTCGTTTCCGGGGTTTTGACATTGCCGACCACACGGCCATCGCGCATCACGGTCACGTCATCGGAAATCGCGAGAACTTCTTCGAGTTTGTGCGTGATGATGACGATGGTTTTGCCTTGTTCGCGCATCTGACGCAAAATATTGAAAAAATCTTCGACTTCCTGCGGCGTTAAAACGGCGGTCGGTTCGTCCAAAATCAAAAGTTTCGCATCGCGGTAAAGAGCTTTGAGAAGTTCGACACGCTGCTGTGCGCCGACCGACAGATCTTCGATCAAGGCTTTCGGATCAACGCCGAGTTTGAGTTCATCGGAAAGCGCGCGAATATCCTGATTCGCCTTTTTCCAATTAACACTGACGGCATTTCCGCCTTCTGCGCCAAGAATGATGTTTTCGCCGACGGTCATCGTATCAACCAGCATAAAATGCTGATGCACCATTCCGATCCCCAAGTTTATCGCATCTTGCGGCGTTTTTATCGAAACGGGGTTTCCGTCAACCAGAATCTCGCCCGAATCGGCTTTGTAAAAACCGTAAGCGATCCGCATAATGGTTGATTTTCCCGCGCCGTTTTCGCCGACGATCGCGTGAATCGTGCCTTTCTCGATCTTGATCGAAACGTCGTTGTTGGCAATGACATTGCCGAATGTTTTTGTAATGTTTCTAAGTTCAAGCATGCTTTGTTCGTTGTTCGTGTTTAGTTGTTCGTGGTTAGTTGTTCGTGGTTAGTCGTTCGTTGCAAGTTGGTAACTGTCAAAATTAATTTTTCAACTCTCACCAGAAAAACAACTAACAACGAACCACGAACCACGAACCTTTTTTATTTCGCCATCGGATCCGTGACTTTGATCTCGCTTTTGATAATTTTCTGCCTCGCAACTTCAACTTTTTGCAAAACATCGTCCGGTATCAATCCCTTGTTGTTATCGTCCATCGAAAAAGCGACGCCGTCTTTATCAAGTCCGAAAACGTGAAAACCGCCAGCAAATTTCCCGCTGAGGACTTCTTTAACGACATCGTAAACCGAATTGTCAACGCGCTTGACCATCGAAGTCAAAACAAAACCGGGCTTGACCATATTTTGGTTTGAATCAACGCCGATGACGAATTTATTGGCTTCACCCTGCTCGTTTCGGCCGTATTGCTCGACCGCGTCAAATGCTCCTAAACCCGAATTTCCGGCGGCGGTAAAGATCACGTCCGCGCCTTGCCCGATCTGCGAGAGCGCGAGTTCTTTGCCTTTGCCCGGATTATTCCAAGCCGCGTCCGTCACGCCGACATAATTGTCAATCACTTTGATATTCGGATTAACGCTGCGCGCTCCTTCGGCGTAGCCTGTCTTAAAGCGGTGAATGAGCGGAATATCCATTCCGCCGACAAAGCCCAAAACACCTGATTTCGATTTCGACGCGGCAATCATTCCGACCAGAAAAGAGCCTTCGTGTTCGCGGAAAACGAGCGACGCGACATTTTTCTTCGGCGTTTTGCCGTCGGCTTCAAAAATCACGCCGTCAATGATCGCAAATTTGATGTTCGGATAATCGTTGGCGACCTTTTGCATGATCGGACCTTGCGCAAAACCGACACCGACGATCAAATCGAAATCCTTTTCGGCAAACGCCCGCATCGCCGGTTCGATCGAAGTCGGATTGCCCGGCTCGACATCATACAGACAGATCGGCAAATCCTTTTCGGCACGCCGCACGCCGTCCCACGCCGCCGCGTTAAACGAGCGGTCATTTTTTCCGCCGATGTCAAAAACGATGCCGACCTTGATCTGACAC
>JANLTD010000300.1:0-3479 GCA_031362765.1 Acidobacteriota bacterium
CGCGGGTCATCAGACGCGAAACGCGTTTCGTGCCTTTCGCCAGAATATCAACCAATTCCTGATTGGGCGAAAGCACGACCTTCGGTATTTTGTAATAAAGGATCGCGCCCTTCATTATTTTACGTTCGGCAAATCCCGTCAGCGAATTGAGCGTGTTTTTCGGTAAAAATCGAAGAATTCTCGTCAGACGGCGGGCGGCGAACTCGTGGAGATTCGTATGCCACGAACCAACGAGCGGGATTTGTAATCTCCAACCCAAATACGCGCCCACGATGCTGACATCGTTCAAGCCCGTAATGTGGATCACGTCTGGCTTGAATTCCAACAATTCGCGAGAAACACGGCTTGCGTGCCGTTGAAAGAGCGGATCGTATTTGAGATCTTCGTCCATCGGAAACGAAAGCGGCGAGCGTTTGAGCGAAAGATAGCGCACCGATTCGTCCATTGTGGTTTCAGTTCTCTTTCCGGCGTGAATGCACAAATAAGGATAGCCATTTTGTTTGGCATATCCGATAAGTCTTTTGCTGGTCATCGCAACGCCGTTGACTTCTAAAAACGAGTCAGGAAAAAAGGCGACGCGGGGAATATTTTTCACTGTCTTAAACAAAAGTATGGCGGGCAAGCCCGCCGTCAAAAATTAAAATAATTAATAAAATTACCAATCTAATTCTAAGAAACCGCGTCTGACGAAAGAGTCGGCGTAATATCTTCGAGATTCAGAGTTTCAAAATTCGTCTCAGCGGCATCTTTCGGCACACGGTCACGTTTCTTACGCACCATCCCAAAAATCGGACGCATTTTCGGACTGCCCAGAAAAGCAAGTGTTTTGATCGCCATTCTTAACCAGATCGGCCCGCCATTATCCCAGTTGTAATCCGTCAGCGGGATCAATCCCTGGCCTTTACCGATGTCAAAAAAGACGCGGTCAAGCCATTGTTGGCGGCCTTCGGGAAATTCGGGATAATGTTTCAAAATCTCGGAAAATGACTGCATTTGTCGCGAATGGAGCGGTTGCTTGTATTCCGGCATCAAAACGACCTCGCTTCTTTTATCAACCCGGATCTCCTCGACAAATTCTTCAAATGTTTTCGAGCTTGTCAGATTTATGACCGTATTCGGTTTGCAGCCGTGCCGGTCGCCGCCGGTTGCGATCGGTAATCCCAATGCTTCCGCCATTTCAATAACGGCCTTATTCTCGGACCAGGTGCGAAAACCGTTGATCTCAAACGCGTGAATCCAGCGTCCGTGTTCTTTTATGAAATGGTTGAGTAATATCTGGTGTTTTTCTTTGCCGACTAATTCAATATCCCAAAGAGGATGATTTAAGATCAACAGAACCTGCGGAATCTCGTTAAGCATCGAAAACATTTCGTGGAGATGAACGTTTGTCGGATTTTCGCTGAATGAATAATCAATCAGAGTTTGAGTTAGTTCGGCAGCGCGGTCTTTGGGCAGATTATGCACTCCGAGATGGAAAAAGCCGTATTCAAACGGAACCGTCCATTCTAGCGAAATCGGGGCAATTTCGTTGGCGTGGTCGTCGCTGATCAGTAAACTGCCGTCAATGCTGTCGTGGTCTGAAATCGAAACTATCGCATCCAAACCCGCCTCATTGATCTGCGCCCGTTCAATGTCGTAAACATCGTGCGGAGTCATCGGCGGCGACCAGAAAGCGGTCGACAAATCAATGCCTTTGCCTTCCCGTTTCAAATATCTGGCGCATTCCCTTTTCCAGAAAAATGAAATAATCGGCAGTTTTTCCGCGTAATGCGGAATGAAATCAAGCATTTCTTTGGAATATTGAGTGTGACAATGTAGAGAAACACCTGTTTTAGCTTTCGTGGTTAATTTTTCAGCCTTATGCAAAATATGCAGTCGCGTTTGTTTTAACTTCATTATTTCGTCTCCGCTTCTGTTGCAAATATAACTTTTAAAATATCAAATCTCGCCAAAGATGTAAATTCGTCTGATGTCCGTCCGGTTTGACCTAGTGTCTTTTTCTGTGCTGTCGATTAAGCCGGTGACGCCTTACAGATTGAAAATTTTAGCACAAGATACTGAAAAAGACAGCAACTTATACCGTTTTCACTTAGAAACTATGCAATAAAGAGTCCAACAAACTTCAGTTTGTTGATTGTTCACGCGTATTCAACAAACTAAAGTTTGTTGGACTTCCCAGCGAAAAGTAACTTGCTTGTAATGCACAGTTTCGAAGTGAAAAGGGTATTAACAATAATTTAATAAAATAAAAAAACTTGTCACAAACTGAAAACGAGCGGTGTTCTCCAATTAGTAAAAGGAAAAAACTTTCCGAAATATTTCATAAAAAACTCGAATTAGAGGAGAAAAGCAATTATGTCTTGGTTAATATCATTAATGCTGGCGGGCGTGGTTTTTACATCGGATTCCAATATTCCCGTGCAAACGAATAATAATTATACAAACAGTCAAACAACAAAGGTCGTCCGTTTGGATGAAACCGAACGATTCGAGCAGACCTATCCGTTAAGCGCCAACGGTCGGGTCAGCGTTTCAAATGTCAACGGTTCGATCACGATCGATACCTGGGACCGTAACGAGGTCAAACTCGAAGCCGTCAAAACCGCCGACGACAAGGACCGTCTGGCGGATGTTGAGATCAAAATTGACGCGCAACAAGATTCTTTAACAATTGAAACAAATTACGATAACTGGAAACGTGAAGGCGGCAATCGCGGTTGGAAGAATTACGGCAAACTCTCGGTTGAGTATCGCCTGACTGTTCCGAAAAACGCGGTTTTGAACGAAATTGAAACCGTCAACGGTTCGATCAACATTACAAATTCCAATAATCTGACGAAAGCATCGGCTGTCAATGGCCAGGTTATCGCCACTAATTTGCGCGGTACGGCAAATCTTTCAACCGTCAACGGAACGGTCGAAGCTAGTTTTGACCAATTGCAATCATCAAGCAGAATTTCACTTGACACGGTCAACGGAACGGTGAATCTGACGATTCCGTCGGATGCCAACGCGACCGTCAGAGCCGATACGGTCAATGGCAGCATCAACAACGATTTCGGTCTGCCGGTTCGCAAAGGTCAATATGTCGGCCGTGATCTGTACGGCAAAATCGGCAGCGGCGAAGTCCAGATCCGGCTTAACAGCGTCAACGGCGGGTTAAATGTCAAACGCAAAAATGACGGTAAAAACGTCAATCCCGCAACGAATCTTCTTCCGCAGAAAAGTAAAGACAGCGACGATGAAGATTGGGACGATGATGCCGACGACAGCGACAGCGAAAGTATGGTCAACACAAGCCGGATGAACAAAGACATCAACAAAGCCGTTAAGATCTCGCAAAAAGACCTGGCGGTTGAGATGGAAAAATCTCGAAAGGAGATGGAAAAAGCGCAGAAGGAGATGGAAAAGATCCAACCGGAGCTTGCCAAAATAAACACCGCCGAAATACAGGCAAGAATTGACGAAGGAATGAAACG